>DNNY01000162.1 GCA_003497765.1 Oceanospirillaceae bacterium | reverse complement strand
AGTTCTAGCTCGCGTTCTAGTAGTTGTGCTGCACCACGAATACCGCCTAGTGGGTTTTTAATTTCGTGGGCGAGATTGCGAACTAAGTTGGCAGACGACTGACGCCGATTGTGCATGCGCTCGCCACGCATAAGGCGTGAAAAACGATCCAAAGGTTGGATTTCTAATACCAGACTATGATGGTTTTCAACGGGCGTAGCCGTTAGATCAATCAGCATCATCGGTTGGCCTGCCAGTTTGATCTTTACCTCACGACTGGTAAAGGACTGACCTTGGCGCATACTGGCACTAAACTGAACTAAGAGTTCATGGTTTACCTGAATGGCTTTTTCTAAAGATACACCTTTAACCTGATGCACACTGATGGAGAGCAGGTTTTGCGCAGCCTGATTTAAATATTGAATATTTAAATCTTGATCCAGCAGAATCACAGCCGTACTAAGCTGATCCACCAGATTGGCAGGTTGAGGTTGATGTAAGTCTTGATAAGCCATAGTTTTCATATGCTAGCGCACCAAAATAGCGCAATAAATTTTTTGCCTAGCTATAAACAAAAAAGCCCTCTGCTTGTAGAGGGCTTTTCTAAGCTAGCTCATAGTGATTAGCAAGAGTAGTAAAGGTCAAACTCAACTGGGTGAGTGACACTGTTTACTTTTTCAACATCACCACGCTTCAGTTCTATATAACCATCGATCATGGAATCGGTGAATACACCACCACGAGTCAAGAATTCACGGTCTGCATCTAGTGCATCTAGTGCTTCTTCTAGGCTGCTAGCAACTGTTGGGATAGCTTCAGCTTCTTCTGCTGGCAAGTCATATAGATCCTTATCGGCAGCGTCGCCAGGGTGGATCTTGTTCTGAATACCGTCTAGGCCAGCCATTAGTAGTGCAGAGAAGCACAAGTATGGGTTAGCAGTTGGGTCAGGGAAACGTACCTCTACACGGCGACCCTTAGGATTGCTAACGTATGGGATACGGATAGAAGCAGAACGGTTACGGGCAGAGTAGGCCAACATAACAGGTGCTTCAAAACCAGGAACCAAACGCTTGTAGGCGTTGGTAGAAGCGTTGGTGAAAGCGTTTAGGGCTTTAGCGTGCTTGATGATACCGCCAATATAGTAAAGGGCAGTTTCAGAAAGACCTCCATAACCGTCACCATTAAATAGGTTAACGCCATCTTTAGAGATAGACTGGTGAACGTGCATACCAGAACCATTGTCGCCAACTAGAGGCTTAGGCATAAAGGTTGCCGTTTTGCCGTAAGCATGAGCAACGTTGTGTACGCAGTATTTAAGAATCTGTACTTCGTCAGCTTTACGAACCAAAGTGTTGAACTTGGTGCCGATTTCATTCTGACAAGCTGTAGCAACTTCGTGGTGATGTACTTCTACTTCAACACCCATAGCTTCCATAGCGTCACACATGGCGCCACGCATATCATGGGCGGAATCAACTGGAGGTACTGGGAAGTAACCGCCTTTCACTGATGGGCGGTGACCAATGTTACCACCTTCGATTTCAGCACCGGACTGCCATGCTGCTTCTTCAGCGTTGATTTCGTACATGGCGCCAGACATGTCGGCTTTCCACTTAACGTCATCAAATACGAAGAATTCTGGCTCAGGACCAAAGAATGCAGTGTCACCAATGCCAGTAGATTTTAGGTATTCTTCTGCACGTTTAGCAACAGAACGTGGGTCGCGGTCATAACCTTGCATGGTGCTAGGCTCGATAACGTTACAACGTAAGTTAAGAGTAGCTTCTTCAGTAAATGGATCGATTACAGCTGAACTGTCATCAGGCATGATGATCATGTCGGATTCGTTGATACCTTTCCAACCAGCAACAGAAGATCCGTCAAACATTTGGCCTTCGCTGAAGAAGTCTTCATCTACAGATTTTGCAGGGATAGTAACGTGCTGTTCTTTACCTTTAGTGTCGGTAAAACGCAGGTCGACCCAGCGAACATCATTGTCCTGGATCATTTTCAAAGTATTTGAAGACATGGTGTCTCTCCATTTTTACCAGCTTAGGCTGGGTTAGTTAACGCGATTTTATTATGCATTAAGGTGTTGGCTTAATGCCTTGGCAGGATAAAGACTACTATATGGTCTTTGCTGCTTTGTGGACGTAAACAAAGCAACAGCCGTGCCAATTTGGTTTGTTGTTCTTAAAAAACAGGATTTTAAGAGCTAAACTTGATACTAATTGCCTAGTAAGCCAAGAAGTAGCGCCTATAATACACTTAATTAATTATAATTTCATCTATTATTGCGCTAAGCTGGTGCGCTTGCTGGGTATTGGCCTTAAAAAACGCACTTTTTTGCAGTGTATTGGTGCATATTTTGTCATTATTGCACCATAATAGTGCAAATACTATATTTTGGTTCTTGTTCTGTTTTGTTTTTATAATTAACTTCAAGTCAATGCCTTGGTTTTATAACTTGTTATTAAAATGATGGTATAATTTGTGCGCAAATTTTTAGGCCCTGCCAGTGTTGCTGGCGGGGCTTTATATTTACCACCCCTCCCTGAAGACATCATTATTGTGGAGGCTCGGAGTCAAAAGATGATTGAAAAATTAAGAAACGTTGCCATTGTAGCCCATGTAGACCATGGTAAAACGACCTTGGTAGACAAATTATTAGAACAGTCCGGCACATTAGATCGTCGTGATCAAGGTTCTGAGCGCATCATGGACTCCAATGATCAGGAAAAAGAGCGCGGTATTACTATCCTGGCTAAAAATACCGCAATCAACTGGAATGGCTATCGTATCAATATTGTAGACACACCGGGACACGCTGACTTTGGTGGTGAAGTCGAACGTGTACTATCCATGGTCGATTGTGTGTTGCTATTAGTTGATGCTGTTGATGGTCCTATGCCACAGACCCGTTTTGTTACCCAAAAGGCATTCCAGCAAGGTCTTAATCCTATTGTAGTCATTAATAAAATCGACCGTCCTGGTGCTCGCCCTGATTGGGTTATGGATCAAGTTTTTGATTTATTTGATCAGTTGGGTGCCACCGATGAGCAATTAGATTTTCAGGTTGTCTATGCCTCTGCTCTAAATGGCATTGCTGGTTTGGATCCAGAGGAAATGGCTGCTGATATGGAGCCATTGTTTAGTGCTTTGATAGAGCATGTGCAGCCACCAGATGTTGATCCTGATGGCGATTTGCAAATGCAAATATCAGCCTTAGACTATTCTAGTTATGTTGGTGTTATCGGTATTGGTAGGGTGACCCGCGGTACCATCAATGCTGGCCAACAGGTGATGGTTGTCGACCACGCTGGTGGTACGCGCAAAGCCAAGGTGCAACAGGTGATGGGTTATCTTGGCCTTGAGCGTGTGGATGCACCATCGGCCCAAGCAGGTGATATTGTCTGTATTACTGGTATCGATGGTTTAAATATTTCCGATACCTTGTGTGCTTTAGATAATGTCGAAGCCCTACCTGCTTTGAGCGTTGATGAACCCACTGTATCCATGACCTTTCAGGTCAATGACTCGCCCTTTGCTGGTCAGGATGGTAAGTACGTAACCAGTCGCAATATCAAAGAACGCTTGGAACGCGAGTTGATACATAATGTGGCTTTAAGAGTAGAGCAAGGGGCAACACCGGATCAGTTTATTGTTTCTGGGCGCGGTGAACTGCACTTGTCGGTGCTGATTGAAACTATGCGCCGTGAAGGTTTCGAACTTGGGGTATCCCGTCCACAAGTGATACAAAAAGAAGTCGATGGTGTCATGATGGAGCCTTATGAGGCGGTGTTGATTGACTGTGAAGATCAGCATCAAGGTTCCTTAATGGAGGAGCTTGGTCGCCGCAAAGCGGAAATGACCAATATGGAGCCTGATGGTAAGGGGCGTACGCGTCTCGAGTTTATGGTGCCTTCCCGGGGCTTAATTGGCTTTAGAGGCCAGTTCTTAACTTTAACTTCCGGTAGTGGTGTAATGACTTCGATATTTGATCATTATGGTCAAGTTAAACAAGGCCCTATGGCAGAGCGCCAAAATGGTGTGCTAGTGTCTATGGTTAATGGCAAGGTATTGGCCTTTGCCTTGTTTAATTTGCAAGATCGTGGGCGATTAATGATTGACCCTAATATAGATGTCTATGAAGGTATGCTTATCGGCATCCATAGCCGTAGTAATGATCTAGTGGTTAACCCCACCAAAGGTAAGCAATTAACCAATATTCGTGCGGCTGGAACCGATGAGAATGTACAGCTTACACCACCCATCCGTCATTCTTTAGAGCAGGCTCTAGAGTTTATTGAGGATGATGAACTGGTCGAGGTAACACCTAATCATATTCGTCTGCGTAAAAAGTTATTAAAGGAGCATGAGCGCAAGCGGGCTTCGCGTGGTGGATAATGAAGACTTGTCAAAAAGGGGATTCTAATTTTAGAATCCCCTTTTTTATTTTTTGGTCTATATTTACACTATATAAAAACATGGCGTATAAAGATTGCTCCTGCTAATTTAATTTTCAGTGTTGTGGGAAAATGATGATAAGACAACTGGCTATATTGTCCTTGTGTGGGCTGGTTTTTGCTTGTGCAAGCCCTGATGTGGCAAAACAAACTGAGAAATCCCCAGCCGCTGTAGGCGGTTTTACGGGGCTCTACGAGTCTTTTAGCTGTGATCAGCTCTATTCCGAAGCTCGGCGTATTGCTAAACAAATGGAAGCTTTAGCGGTTGAATATACTGATGAAGTGGAACGCTCTCGACTTGAGTTTGTTGGCGGTGTGGTATATTGGCCAGTGTTGTTAGTAGTAAGCAAAGAAGACGAAGGAATAGCTGAGGAATATGCGCAGTTAAAAGCCCGTATGGATAGCTTAACCGTCTGGATGACAGACAAATCCTGTGCCGCTTAGGCTATTAGCAAATTGTCGATTAGCGAAAATCAAGCAATAAAAAAGCAGCTCCCGAGAGAGCTGCTTTCCAAGGCTGTTTTTTATTTTTATTTGCAAGCCCGTAAGTGTTTCTGTTTTTCTTATCGCGCTTGTTATTTTTATTTGCGCTGAGAGCATACTATCAACATTTAAGTTGAAGTCTAATAATTAATAGGAATAATAATATTCCATATTGATATATATGATTTTATGTCCTTAGAGATCGACTACGGCTAAACTCTAATTAATTGCTTACTAATTGATTAATATATAGTTTTTAATGTATTCATATTAAAACAAGTGTTTAATATGACGTTTTAATCTCTATAACTATAAATATATATAGTTTATAGAATAGGTAAATAGATGGCAAAAGTAAGTATTCAATATCCTCATCAGCTTACCCTCAATGAGGCTCGAGAAGCCGCTGAGCATTTTGCTGAAAAACTACATGCCAAGCTTGCAGTCAATTATTCATGGCAAGGCGACACAATGCAGCTAGAGCGGCAGGGTGTAAGAGGAGCATTAATTTTGGCCCCAGGTCAGGTAACCATTGAGCTGCAGTTAAATATGATGCTGACCCCTATGCAAGGTCAGATTGAAGCAGAAATTCGCCGCCAGCTAGAAAAATATTTAGGCTAGGCAAGTATCAGATCACTGTCGCCTGAGGACTAAAATACAGCCATGGTTGAATTCGAAATTAAGTCGTAATTAAATAAAAAAGGGTTAGTGGAAATATGTCACTAACCCTTTTCTGGTAAACCCTAATCTATAGTGGTGGTTTATAGAATATATTGACTTAGGTCTTGATCCTGCACCAGATCCTGTAAATTCTGTTCAACATAGGCTTGGTTAACCAGCACTTTAGCTCCTTTGGCTTGATCAGCAGAAAAGGATAAGTCTTCTAACAAGCGCTCCATTAAAGTGTGTAAGCGGCGGGCACCGATATTTTCGGTATTCTCATTTACTTCAAAGGCTAATTCTGCCAAGCGCTTAATGCCATCATCACTAAATTCCAACTCTACCCCTTCAATACCTAGCAGAGCTTGGTATTGCTCTCTCAGGGAGAAGTTCGGCTCCGTCAGAATGCGAGCAAAATCTTCAGGCTTAAGAGCATGTAGTTCCACCCTGATCGGCAAGCGACCTTGTAGTTCTGGGATAAGGTCGGATGGTTTAGCTAAGTGAAAGGCACCTGAGGTGATAAACAAAATATGGTCAGTCTTAATCATGCCGTATTTGGTATTAACGGTACAGCCTTCAATCAAAGGTAATAAATCCCGTTGCACGCCTTCACGTGAAACATCACCACTGCCACCTTCTTGCTTTTTAGCAATCTTGTCGATCTCGTCAAGGAACACAATGCCGTTCTGTTCTACGGCTTCAACGGCCTGCTGTTTAATATCGTCATCCTTGATTAATTGTGCAGCCTCTTCATCCTGTAATTGTTTACGCGCATCTTTGATTTTAATCTTACGGATCTGTTTGCGGTTCTGACCCATACTCGAAAACATATTCTGTAATTGGCTGGTCATTTCCTCCATGCCAGGAGGAGCCATTATTTCAACGCCCATTGGCGTTACAGACATTTCTATATCAATCTCTTTATCATCAAGTTGTCCTTCTCGTAACTTCTTGCGGAACACCTGACGTGTTGAAGAGTCTTGCTTGGCATCGTCGCCACGAGCGGGTGGCAGTAAAGCATCTAAAATACGTTCCTCGGCATGATCGGCAGCCGTATTAGCTACTTTTTCCATAGCCTGCTCACGCAACATTTTGATCGCCGTTTCCACTAGGTCACGAATAATAGATTCTACATCACGCCCAACATAGCCCACCTCAGTAAACTTAGTGGCCTCAATTTTAATAAATGGGGCGTTAGAAAGTTTCGCTAGGCGGCGTGCAATTTCAGTCTTACCTACCCCGGTTGGCCCAATCATCATAATATTTTT
>DNNY01000059.1 GCA_003497765.1 Oceanospirillaceae bacterium | reverse complement strand
TACCCGGGTAAAAGCCTGACCTTTACCTGGCTTAACAAACTCCACATCCACCATGGAACATGGGTCGCCTTCCAACATGACTTTCAGACCATTCTTGAATTCGTTAGTGCTATAATTCGCCATCGTGTTGCTCAATTAATTGTATAAACGGAAAACACTAATGATACCTGAAACTGTGGCACAAGTTGAGTCTCACGCTGAAGTTATCCTAAGCCCAGAACAAAGGGCTGAAGAAAACCATTGGCGCCAGCAGCTAGCAAACAGTGTACGCGACCCCAAACACCTACTACAACAATTACAATTTAGTGAGGCAGCAATACGGGATTTGCTGGCTGACGATCAAGGTTTCGATACCTTAGTGCCACCCACGTTTATTGCCCGCATGGAGCCAGGCAATCCCCAAGACCCATTGCTCTTGCAGGTTTTACCTCAGGCCGCCGAAGCTATTGCTACAGCTGAATTTTCCCATGACCCTTTAGCTGAAGCGGATTTTAATCCCACACCTGGCGTAGTGCATAAATACCATGGTCGTGCCTTGCTTATTGCTGCTGGCCATTGTGCTATAAATTGCCGTTACTGTTTTCGCCGTCACTATCCTTACGCCGAACAACAACGTTCGCGCAGTCAATGGCGAGCAAGTCTTGCACACTTAGCTACAGATCTTAGTCTAGAAGAAATTATTTTAAGTGGCGGTGACCCTCTGGCATTAACTAACAACATGCTTTTTTCTCTGCTAGACGAGATTGAGAAGTTACCACAAATAAAGCGCTTACGAATACATAGCCGCTTGCCAGTAGTACTGCCATCGCGCATTACCTCAGCCCTGTGCCAACGCCTGCAAAACTCTCCATTGCAAGTGGTGATGGTTATCCACTGTAACCATAGTCAAGAAATTGATCAGGAAGTAAGTGCAGCCTGTGGGCGGCTATACAAAGCTGGGGTTACTATGCTCAATCAGAGCGTGCTTCTAAATACCATCAATAATGATGCAGCTAGCTTAATAGACCTGAGTGAGAGTTTATTTAAGGCGCAAGTATTGCCTTATTATCTGCACCTACCAGACCATGTCGCTGGTACGGAACATTTCTTTGTTGGTATTGAGGAGGGACAGCAATTAATCCTTAAATTACAAGCCAAATTGCCCGGCTATCTGGTTCCACGCCTAGTTAAAGAAGAGCCAGGGAAAGCCCACAAAACCTTAATTAATATCTAACTATGCTGAGTACTTAAATCTAGGCCTAGATTAAGTCCTTATCAGCCAAACCCAATACATAAAGTAGAGCATCAAGGCCAAAATGGCTGACATGGTGAGGCGCTTGCTCAATAACCAGAGGTTTGGCATGAAAAGCGACACCTAAACCGGCAGCACCAAGCATCGGTAGGTCATTAGCACCGTCACCCACAGCCATAGTTTGCGCTACTTGCCAGTTATTATTTGTACTAATTGCCGTTAATAATTCGAGTTTACGTTCAGCATCCAAGATAGGTACCGAAATATCACCCGTGAGTTTATTATCAACTTGTTGAAGGGGGTTGGAGTGGGCTTCCTGCATGCCCAAACGGGCAGCAAAGCGGTCAGCAAAGTAACTAAAGCCACCCGATAAAATAACACAGTAAACACCTTGGTTAACAAGATTGCGCATTAGCCTTTCTGCACCCGGCATCAATTCGATACGCTGATAAATGGTTTCCAAATCACTACAATCAAACCCTTTCAGCAGGCCCAAGCGACGCTTAAAACTCTCTTGAAAACCAATTTCACCCCGCATAGCACTGGCGGTGATGGCTGCTACCTGCTCCCCTATACCGGCCTCATAAGCTAGCTCGTCCATAACCTCTGCCTGAATTAAGGTAGAATCCATATCAAATACAGCTAATTTGATTGCCGGTGCCTGCTCACCGGCATAGAGAATATAGTCAGCTTGTCCTTGCTGCATATCGGCAGCCATTAACTGCGAAATATCATCTGCTAAAGCTTGTGGTATAGGTCCAGCAAACACCCACTGCCAAACATAACAATCATGGTTTGCCGCTAACTGCACAGGTTGTTTGTTAAGACCATGTTGCATCATTAAGGCGGCAACTGCCTGAGGGAAAGCAGCATTTTTATGCAACAAAGTAAGGCTGGCAAACATGAAGATGATCCTTGATTAGCAAACTATATGCAGGGTTAGTGATTGAAACCTAAGGCATAAGGCCATAGCGGTTAAAAATATGACTTATTATTTTACCACTTCCTGTGTAAAATGTGAGGCTTGCAGAAGCGCCATAACTTGAAAATTTATTGTGACCACTCCGAATAGAACACGTACTTTACGTCAACATATGCAATCGCGTATCAGCCTGGTTCAAAAAACCATTCTGTTGACGCTAATGGTATTTATTTTTAGCTTGCTAGCGCTTGGCAGTATGACCTACATGCATTTGCAAACTGCTGCAGGACACCAGCAACAACACCAGCAACTGCAGCTGGGCAGCCAGCTAGCTAAGCTAAGCGCACCATTAATTCTGCGCCAAGACCTGATTAGTCTCAATGTATCTTTGCAAGAGCTTATCAGTAGTGACACTATTACAGGCGCAGCTATTTATAATGCTGATGACAAAATGTTAGCTAAGGCGGGGTTTCTTGGTAGCCGAGATCTGGATAAATTTACTATACGTAGTAACGATCTGGTTTTAGGCAGTCTTCAGGTTAAGGTTGCTGCGGTCAATTTACAACCTAGCTGGCAAGCCCTTATTCAGCTTTTATGGCCTGGTTGCTTGGCTCTGGGCTTACTTAGTCTAGTAGTTGGCTGGTGGTTCGGCTTGCGCTTATATCAACCTATGCAAGACTTACATGAAGCCCAAGAACAGCTTCTGCTCTATGATCGCGCACCTCCACTCGATGACCAACGCCTAGATGAATGGGGTATTTTGAATTTGGGTTTTAATTCCGTGAATGAGAACCATATGCTACAGGCGCAAACGGAGCATCAGTTTGAACTAGATATGCCCCAGGGAACGGGCTTACCCGTTATGCCAGCCAGCTCCTTAGAGGTTGGTCAGGAGGGCTTCGACCATGAGCTACATAGCTTGGCTCAAGAATTGTCCGATAGTCCTGATTTGGGTGATATTGGTGACCCATTGTTAAGTCCAAATATTGGCTTACAACAACCTGTCGATACAGAATTTACGCGCTATGTACCTATCGTTACCATGGAAGATTTACAATATGCTGGCAGCCCCAAAGACCCTATAGCTATCAATCCATCAGGTATAGATAACTCACCCCCAGCAACTTTGGCTAACACTCCTGCCCCTGAGGCCCTCCGAGCAGAAATTAGTGCTGCCGATGAGAACGCAATAGTCAGCCTGCTATATATTAATGTCAACACACGTGATCAGGGTCCCATGGTGGCGGATGAGAAACATCGCCTGTTAAAGGCCTACCAAAAATTAGTGGATCAGGTTTGTGCTATTTATGGTGGCACGATTGAAACGGAAGACAATCACGATATTCTGGTGACCTTTGATAAGCCCCAAGAGCATATGACCCATTGTGTTAATGCACTCTGCGCAGCGCAATTCTTTTTTGGTTTATACAAAGCCTTTAATCAGCAGCGCATTATGGATGGCCGAGCTTGTTTAAATATTCAGATCGTTGTCCACACAGGGCCTTTGGATGATACAGCTGATCTTATTAATGAGGCTGCCGAACTTTCTCATGCCGAACGCCTTGATGATATGATGATTAGTCGCCAAGTGGCTTATCATCCGGAATTACAACAACGGGTTTTGCAGCTCGATAATTGCCAACTACTTAGCAATGGCTCCTTTAGCTTGACGCGCTTAAGTAATGACTACCAAGATCTACTGAATATGCAGATCGATCACTTTTCTAAAAGCTTGTCATCTTAAATGTTGCTACTGAGAGTTGCAGCCGGCTAAGAGTTGATCTCTTAATAGCCGGCTTAAAAGAAATTTAGTCAGTTACTATGGCCTCAACTTCTACTTCTTCTTTGGCCACAACCTCTAAATCATCAACCTTCTGGAAGCCCCGCGGCAACTTATTACCCCGGCGGCCACGTTCGCCACGATAGTGGACTAAATCTGTACCTTTAAGGCGCAGATAACGTTTGCCTGAATGCACCAGTAATTCATCATCTTCTTTGACTAAGGCTACGGATACCATAAACTCATCGCGACTAGCAACGCGGGCCGCAGATATATTGATAATCTTGTTACCTTTACCCCGCGCTAACTGAGGTAAATCCTGGAGTGGAAACACCAACATCCGGCCTTCATTGCTAACGGCAACTAACCAAGTCGTATCGACTTGATCTATAAACTGTGGGGTTTGCACTTTGCCACCCTTAGGCACACTCATTACCACCTTACCCGCTTTGTTCTTGGTTAACAGATCAGCAAATTTAGCTACAAAGCCATAACCTGCATCTGTACACATCAACAACAACTGGTCTGGCTTGGCGCAAACGGCAGCGGCAAAATTAACCCCACTAGGCGCATTAAAGCGACCACTTAGTGGCTCCCCTTGGCCACGAGCAGAGGGCAATGTATGAGCCTCTAAAGCATAAGCACGGCCCGCATCATCAATAAAAGAAACATTTTGATTGCTACGCCCTTTGATTGCTAAATAATAAGCGTCGCCTGATTTATAATTCAAATTCTCAGCATCAACATCATGACCTTTAGCAGCACGTACCCAGCCTTGCTTAGACAGGACTATGGTGACTGGTTCAGAAGTAAGCAGATCCCTTTCCGATAAGGCCTTGGCCTCTGAGCGTTGCACAATAGGCGTACGACGATCATCACCAAAGGCTTCCGCATCCGTTGTTAGTTCACGTTTAATTAACGTTTTCAAACGTGCCTTGGAGCCTAAGATCAAGGTTAATTCATCGCGTTCTTTAGCCAAATCTTCTTGTTCGCCTTTAATACGCATTTCTTCGAGTTTGGCCAAATGGCGTAACTTTAATTCAAGGATGGCTTCCGCTTGACGCTCTGATAGAGCAAAGCGCTGGATAAGCACTGGCTTTGGCTTTTCCTCTTCACGAATAATCGCGATCACCTCATCAATATTTAAAAAGGCAATCAGCAAACCTTCCAATAAATGCAGCCTATCAAGCACTTTATCCAATCGATATTGCAAACGCTTACGCACGGTTTCCATACGGAATTGCAGCCATTCACCCAGAATAGTATGCAGGGCCTTTACTTGCGGTAGGCCGTCAGTGCCTATCAAGTTAAGATTAACTCGATAAGTCCGCTCAAGGTCCGTGGTGGCAAAAAGATGATTTAAAAGCTGCTCAGTATCCACACGATTTGATCGCGGCACAATAACTAAACGCGTTGG
>DNNY01000009.1 GCA_003497765.1 Oceanospirillaceae bacterium | reverse complement strand
AGCTGCTCCACCCCGCATCAACGTGCGCGCATTCTACGCCAGTCGCCAGTCTTAGTCAACGGTTGGCGGCGCAAAGCTAAGGCATTTAAACCCTCGAAACTTCCTTCTACTAATTTTTCAAAACGACCTGATTTATGTTTATTTACTACAGTTTGAATCAATATAACTAACCAAATTGCCTATTTTGTGCATTAACCCAATACTAATAAGCACCACATTAGGAATATTTCCTATACATATAGGATGTCAAATAGGTTAAGTTTATTGATTCAAGGAAGGATCAAAAATGAATTTGATATTTTTAAACCCTACTTTTATGGAGAGAAAAACTTTTAACCATTAAATTTAGTGGAGCTTCAATGTTTGACATACTATTCGCAAGGACATTTTTAATTGTTGGCGTAATGTTGTGCTTAACAGCCATTACAGCAAAAATAAATAAGTATTTTGAAACGGCCTTTGAAATGTGGGCCACACTAATCATTTCATTCTTAGTGCTAATTCTTATTTTCAGCCATTCAGATTCTTACCCACTTAACCTATTTTTAGTTGCTGCTTTTTCATTAGTTGTAGGCTGGCAAATTGGCCCAGCTATTGAGCATTTTGGCTATCATTACAAGCTTGATCTTTACCTAAAACAACAAGGCATCACTTTAGAAAAAGACGAAATACCAACACCTGAACAAATAGCTGCATTTGAACAATCCTTTGATAAGCATAGCTATCATAAGAAATGGCAAAATATCATTACTCAAGCCGTGCTGGGTGTCGCTATTGCAGTTTTATCAACAGGATCTATTGTCTTACTAACTGATATTGATTTTAGCTTTCTTAACGGCACGCTTCTAATATGTTTGATAGTGCTGATAGTAATGAGTTTAATCAATGCGCTGTTTATACGCTCACCTTATCTAGCATTGCTAAGAGCCTATTTTGGCGCCCTTATCTTTACTCTTTTCCTCTTGGTTGACTTTTATTTCTTGCAAAAGAATGCCGGTGATGAGAGCTGGTCAACGGCTATTTATATATCCGTTAACATATACTTAGATATTATTAACCTGTTCCTAGAACTACTGGCAATTCTTTCAGAATCAAGTCCATAACAAAGCCTAATGGCTTAATGACTTTACTATTAATATGAGAACACTATTAGCAGAGGTTAAGTAGAGGTATATATGCAGGCACAAAAAAGCCCCATGTTACGGGGCTTTTGGAATGTCTATATATCTCAATAGACTTTAATATGGTGCCGATGGCCGGACTTGAACCGGCACGAGCATTGCCCACCACCCCCTCAAGATGGCGTGTCTACCAATTCCACCACATCGGCGAATGAGGTTACTCAGTAGTTGGGATATCGCTATCTAGGGGCTTAACTATGCTATCCAAGACTGGCAATTGTTCTTGCACTTGTTCAATCACAACGGGCATATTTGCTGTCGCAATGGCATCAGCTTTTTGCTTGGCATAAAAGGCTAAAGCAAAGCTGGTAGCGAACAAGCCAACAGCGATCCATGCAGTGACTCTGCTTAAAAAGTTACCACTACCACTGCTTCCAAATACAGTTTGTGACGCACCGCCACCACCAAATGCAGCACCCGCATCGGCGCCCTTACCTTGTTGAATTAGGATTAAACCTACCAAAGCAATGGCCAGTAATACATGAACAATTAAAATTGCAACTTCCATCGAAACATTCTCTCAGTTATGGGCTGCGCCCATTTAACCTGTTAATCCAACTAACTATCTGGATTAATTAACTTTGCGCAGCTTGACCAATCGCCAAGAAGGCTTGCGCATCCAATGACGCTCCACCAACCAGGCCACCGTCAATATCCGATTGAGCAAAAAGCTCATTGGCGGTCGCTGCGTTAACACTACCGCCATATAAAATCTGTACTTGCTCAGCAACCGCAGCATCTTGTGTAGCCAAATAGGCACGTATAGCCTGATGTACCTCTTGGGCTTGCTCAGGGCTTGCCGTCAAGCCAGTACCAATGGCCCAAACGGGCTCATATGCTACAACTGCAGTAGCTAATTCAGCTACCCCAACTAGATCAATTACAGCCTGCAACTGACCGTTTACCACATCTAGGGTTGCCTCTGCTTCACGTTGTGCAAGGGTTTCACCGATACACAATACAGGAATCAGACCAGCCGTCTTTACGGCCTTAAATTTTGCCGCCACTATCGCATCACTCTCACCATAAAGCGAACGACGCTCAGAATGCCCAACCAAAACATATTTTACGCCAAAGTCTTTCAGCATAGTTGCTGAAACTTCACCAGTATAGGCACCCTGTGCCTTGTCACTGACATTTTGAGCTCCCAAGGCAATAGCAGAATCAGCTAACAGTTCCTGAACCTGCCCTAGGTAAGGTGCTGGAGGAAAAACCACCATTTGCACATTAGTTAAGGTTGCCGCACCAGCCACCAAGGCGTTAGTCAAATCTGTATTGGTTAAGGTACTGGCATTCATTTTCCAGTTCCCTGCGACCATCATTGTAGACATATCTATCTCCTATAACCGCAGGGGATCAAAACCCAACCGTGGTTCAGATTCGAGCGCGAAATGATACCTGAGGAAGGCCTTGGAAACAAGGCCTTAGGAATTAGTTATGGCTTTTTCGGCTGACTTTGCTGGGCCACAAATTGCTGACTTAACCCACTATTTGCTGTACATCATGGGCCAACTCATTGGCAAACTGATTAACCAAATCAGCATTTTCGCCCTCTACCATAACGCGCACTACGGGCTCGGTGCCTGAAGGCCGTAATAATACGCGCCCTTTTCCAGCTAAACGCTCCTCGATAATATCTACTTGTGCTTGCACGGCAGGATAGTCATCCAAATCTACCCGTGTGGGAAAACGCACATTAACCAGGCTTTGGGGCATTTTCTGCATTTGGCTTTTTAACTCATGCAGTGTCTTATCATTACGGCGCATGGCTTGTAAAACCTGCAGGGCGGCCACAATACCGTCACCCGTGCTGGTTAGGCTGCGGCACACTAAATGACCCGATGACTCGCCACCTAACAACCAGCCACGTTTCTTCAGTTCGGCCATCACAAAACGGTCGCCAACTTTCGCACGAGCAAAATCAATGCCTAAACCCTTTAGACCAAGTTCCATGCCTAAGTTACTCATTTGGGTACCAACTACGCCACCCTCCAGTATACCTTGGCGTTTCTGGTCAGCGGCAATAATAAACATCAGTTCATCACCATCGACCTCTTCTCCCATATGATCAACCATAATTAAGCGATCACCATCACCATCCAGAGCAATACCGAGATCTGCCTCTGACTGCCTAACCAGATTACGCACTGTAGCAATGGAGGTGGACCCACATTCTTCATTAATATTGATACCGTCAGGATCAATGCCAATGGGAATAATCTCGGCACCGAGCTCATTAAATACATTTGGAGCAATATGATAGGTCGCACCGTGAGCGCAATCGAGGACAATCTTTAAACCTTTAAAACTTGTGTAAGGTCCAACTGTACCCTTGCAGAATTCAATATAACGACCTTGAGCATCGTTAATACGTCTAGCTTTACCTAACTTTTCCGCAGGCACACACTCCATTGGCTCTTGTAATTGGCTCTCAATGGCGGCCTCAACACTATCTGGGAGCTTGGTACCTTGGGCGGAAAAGAATTTGATCCCGTTATCTTGGAAGCCATTATGAGATGCACTAATAACAATACCCGCATCAGCTCTAAAGGTTCGGGTCAAATAAGCAATGGCAGGTGTTGGCATAGGTCCTAGTAGCAGCACATCAACGCCAGCGGCCGATAAACCGGCCTGCAAAGCGGATTCAAACATATAGCCAGAGATACGTGTATCCTTACCGATTATAATTTTACTAGGACCAGAGTCAGCAAAAACTTTACCCGCTGCCCAACCTAGTTTGAGCATAAAATCTGGTGTTATAGGATATGTCCCACAAGCGCCACGAATACCATCAGTACCAAAATATTTCATCGATTTAATTCCTTTTTCCTACACTGTCTACGACAGTTTTCCTAAAGTTTAGTTCACAAAGTATATTTAGCTATCTAATACCGCTTGGGCCATCTTTAAGGCATCTACTGTGGCCAAGACGTCATGGGTACGCACAATATTGGTGCCCCGCTCTAAAGCCATTACTGCCAGTGCCAGTCCACCATATAAGCGCTCATCGATGGGTCTATTGAGGGTGTTACCAATCATGCTCTTACGGGACATGCCAACCAATAAGGGCAAGTCAAAGGCTTTAAGTTGTTCCATATGCTTAAGTAATTGCAGATTATGTGCCAAGGTTTTACCAAATCCAAATCCAGGATCAAGTATTAATTTATCTCGGGCAATACCAACACGCTCACAGGCCGTAATTCTTTCAGTAAAATAGGCCGCAATATCACCTAGCAAGTCTTTATAATAAGGCGCCTCTTGCATGGTCTTTGGCTCACCCTGAATATGCATTAAGCAGATTGGTAAAGATGTTTCTGCAGCGGCCTCTAAGGCCCCGTCACGTTGTAAGGCACGCACATCATTAATTAAGCCTACGCCGGCCCGAGCTGCGGCAGTTATCACTTGGGGAGTACTGGTATCAATGGAAACCGCTACGGGGAAACGCTCACGTATGGCCTCAATCACTGGGATTACCCGTGATAATTCGTCCTCAAC
>DNNY01000210.1 GCA_003497765.1 Oceanospirillaceae bacterium | reverse complement strand
GCTATCAGTGTTAATCAAGGCCTTGAGCTAGATACAGATATTGTCAATGTTAATGGCGGCGCAATCGCTTTGGGCCACCCCATTGGCGCTTCCGGTTGCCGAATATTAGTCACCCTACTGCATGAAATGCAACGCCGCAATGTGCATAAAGGCTTAGCCACATTGTGTATTGGTGGGGGTATGGGAATGGCTTTATGCGTTGAGCGTTAGCTAATAATATCAAGCAACGATCACTAAATTATGTTGTTATACTTTTTATAAAGATCAAGGCTCCGCCCTTGAACATCGTATTTGCCTAGGCAACTAAAGCCATTATTTAACAACACTCGCTGAGAACCTAAATTTTCAGTCATCACCTGAGCTACAACACTGTCTGTTGCAGGAAAATCAGGTTGCGATAACATCTGAGCCAGCGTTTGAGTGGCATAACCTTTAGCCCAGTAGTCTTTACCAAGCCAATAACCGACTTCAATCTCGGATTTGGAATTAACCCAATGGGATACACAACCCACGACTTGATCATCAACCTCTATAGCAAAAGGGTTTTGATCTGTATCTTGAGAAGTTGATTTTATCCACTTAATCGCATCTTGCTTTGAATATGGAAAGGGAATATTTGATGTCCACTTTGCTATGTCTTTATCTTGTAGCAAAGCCGTGACTCTTTCAGCATCTTGTAACCTGAACTTTCTTAGTTTCATATCTTTCCTTGATAATAATAAAGTTAACAAACCATATAAGTAATCTGCCCCATCAAAGCAGTTAAATTATTATGACTGTTAAAAAGTTTGTTAAAAAATCTATTTTTTATATTTAATGGGCAGGTCATAAGGCGAAACAAAAATTTGCGTTTTTACCCTTCAATCTTAGTACTTTTTTGTCATTTTACTGGCTTTTAAAGCTGCGATTTCAATCCTCAAAGACAAGTCCTTATAGCTAAATTAATCTCATGATGACTATAGTAAGTGGAATTATTTTTTTAAAACGAGTATCTTTTAACTATAACTTTATATAGTATGGTAAAACATAAAAGGTAATTAAATGAAAACTCTTACCCAAAGCTTTGGTAGCCGTGTTAGAGAAATTCGCACTTCTGCCAATATTACTCAAGAGCAACTGGCCACTATGGCTAATATTGATCGTGGTTATATGGGGCATATAGAACGTGGAACAAAAAGTCCCACTTTGGATAAGGTAGAACAAATTTCAAATGCGCTAAATATGGAAGTGGTAAATATATTTAAATAATCGAATATAAATATTTTTACCAATAATATTAGTATGTTATAGATTATTAAGCTAATGGCAATAGTAACAATATATGGAGTTTATAACAAATATAGGTGCAAAGATTCTTTGCAAAAAAACAAAGAAGAAAGACAGTCCAGCGTGGTGTATCAATCTATTTAGGTATCGACAACCCACCTAAATTTGATTGATCTTTTGGGCCCCAGTGAGTCGAACAGCAGTAGCGAGCCCTGTTTTTTGTTCGGCATAAGCAAAGGTAACTTTGCTTACTATGGGGCCCCTTTTTTAACATTAAATTATAGTTAATATACTTTACTAGGAGCTGTTCTATGAAAACATTTAATATCAGACAGTATCGTAAGATTCCAAAATGGAGTGTGGCTATATTAGCGCTATTAGTCGTTCTTAGTCCGAGCCTATTATTTATCAAACAGCCGGTATTTTTTCTGTCCCTGCATCTTGCACAAATAGTAATTATTTTGGGTATCTATTTGCTAATGAACTATTACGGCCTGTTTATCTTGTTATCTATATATGGCCTGTATGTGCTGGGTGTACATACGACTAACATTATTTATCAGCAAAGCCATAAAGCCTTAATCCACAAATAATATGGAATTGGCACTGGATAGACGGCAACTTAGGCGAATAAATGTTTACTTTTAATGTTAAAAAACACAGCTGGTTTATCAATCTTACATTTATAGGTTGTATCTTGTTGCAGGCAACTTATGTGCAAGCTGAAGATCTAACGGATGTAAATTTTAATACAGATATTGATAGCACAACTAAAGACAGTTTAACCAGCAATGAAGTAGCTATTGAGCCTAGCGAAAATGTCGTCTCAACCCCACTAGAGCCTTTTGGATACTCCCTATTTGAGCAAGCACCCAACACTTTTGCACCAGTAAATAATATCCCCATACCAAATGAGTATATTGTTGGGCCCGGTGATGAAATTAATATATTGCTATTTGGTACAGAAAACTTTGAGCTTACCTTAACAGTAAGTCGAGAAGGAGTGGTTAATTTCCCACGTATTGGCCCTATTGCTGTCTCTGGTTTAACCTTTAAGGAGTTAAAGGAATTACTTAATTCCAGAATATCAGAACAGATAATTGGGGTTAAAGCCAATATTACCCTAGGTGCTCTGCGCTCTATTCGGGTTTTTGTATTAGGTGATGTTAACCAACCTGGCACTTATACGGTTAGCTCCCTCTCAACCTTAACCAATGCCCTATTTGCCTGTGGCGGTATTAAGCCCATTGGCACTCTGCGCGATATTGAACTCAAGCGTAATCGTCAAGTCGCCGTGCGCTTTGATTTATATGACCTATTGTTGCGTGGGGATACCAGCAAAGATATTCGATTATTACCTGGTGATGTTATTTTTGTAAAACCAGTTGGTAAAACCGTAGGTATTGATGGGGAAGTGCGTCGTCCAGCTATCTATGAACTGCGCCCACAGGAGAATGACCTAAGTACGCTTCTCAACTACGCTGGCGGTATGTTGCCAACAGCTTACCCCAAAATTTCTCAGATAGAGCGAATTGGTGACAATGGTCTACGTACACTTATTGGGGTAGATCTATCAACCAAATCCTCCCTATTAAAATCTGTTAATGACGGCGATATTGTTCGTGTATTTTCTGTGCTGGATAACATGCCTGACCTTATTAAGGTAACTGGGCATATCCATAGACCTATTAACACCCGCTGGCAACTGGGCCTAAGAGTACAAGATGTACTTAAATCCATGCAGGCACTAAAACCAGGTGCCGACGCCAATTATGTCTTAATCCGCAGGGAGAAAGCACCCGGTGGTGATATATCTGTACTGCAAGTGGACCTGCAAGAGGCTATTAATAACCCCTTTGGGCCAGCCAATATACAGCTTGCAGCTCGTGATCACTTAATGGTGTTTGCAAAAGATGAGGACAGGAGCCCTATCATTGGCAACTTAATTAATGAACTAAAGCTGCAAGCAGAGTTTGGTCAACCTCCAGAGTTGGTAAGCATTGCAGGCAATGTGCGCTTACCTGGAGACTATCCTTACCAACCAGATATGAGGATTAGTGATCTAGTTAGGGCAGCACTTAACTTGCAGCCAGCAACAGATATGCAATATGGGTTAATTAAACGCTTTAATCAGGCACAAAATACTTTTGAAGTACTATCTTTTGCCCTTAAAAATCTTCTATACGCCAAAGACACCCTTGCTGACCTTAAGCTAAAACCAGGTGACGAAGTTTTTATCTTTGCCATTACCGAAGAGCGCCAGCCGCTAATTGCCAATATCGTTGCTGGTCTAAAAGAACAAGCCAATTTTGACCAACCTGAGCCTGTTGTCATTATTGAAGGTAATGTGAAATATCCCGGCGACTATCCTCTGGCTAATAATATGCGGGTTAGTGGTTTGGTGCGGGCAGCGTTGGATGTCCTGCCAGAGACAGACCGACAATATGCCTTACTGCAACGCTTATCAACAAATAATATAACCAGTGTTTTCCCAGTCGCCTTGGACGATATCTTGTTGGACGAAAACCATGCCTCTAATATTAAACTGCAGTCAAGGGATAAGCTGTTGGTATTTACCAAACATAGCGATCGCCGTATCGCTATTAATGAACTGGTCGATAGTCTTAATCGTCAGGCCAGACTTGGCCAACCTGCTTTGATAGTCAAAATTAATGGCAAGGTCGAGGAACAAGGTGCCTATCCCCTTACACAAGGTATGCGGGTTTCCGATCTTATTGTGGCAGCTGGTGGCCTAGCAGAAGCAGCCTATACCATGACCGCCGAAATAACCCGCTATGTTATTGGGCAAAATAGTGAGCTAGAAGCTTCTCACCAAACGATCAATCTCGGCTTAGCCATGGCAGGAGATGTTAGCGAGAATTTATTACTAGAACCCCATGACACAATTACCATAAAGCAGACCCCAGATTGGCACAATGATCGCTATATCACTATTTCTGGAGAAGTGAAATTTCCTGGTACTTATCCAATCACCAAAGGCGAAACCCTATCCCAAGTGTTAGCAAGGGCAGGTGGTCAATCCAAATTAGGTGATATAAATGGGGCTATTTTCTCGCGGAAATCACTTAGAGAAAATGAGGAAGCGCAAAAGCTACAGCTTATTAAAGAAATGGAAGAGGATATTTTCAATTTAGAGGCTACTTTTAATTATCCTGTAGACGCTGAGCAGCCCTATGACAGCAAAGACTCGCAAGAACTATTATCTATGAAATGGGTACTTAGTCAGGTTAAAAAGACCAGCTCAGTCGGTCGTTTAGTCATTGATTTACCCGGAATTCTTGCCAAGTCAGAAGCCGATATTATTCTAAAACATGGCGATATGTTGCATATACCTCAGCATATGCAAGAGATAGCCGTGATGGGTGAAGTAATGAATCCATCTTCAGTGCTTTATGCCACTAATACAACATTTGATGATTATATTCAGGCCAGCGGTGGCTTAACTAGCAAAGCTGATCAAAGTCGTATCTATGTAGTCAAGGCCAATGGTTCTGTGGTGACTGCCAAAACACCCACTAAACAGCTATTTGGTCAAACCAAAACCAGTAGCCAGTTAGTGATTGAGGCCGGCGACATTATTATGGTGCCTATGGATCTAGAACATGTGTCAGATTTGGCTTGGTGGACCGATATAAGCCAAATAACTTATCGCTTTGCTTTGGCAGCTGAATCGCTTAACTCGTTAGGTATTTTTTAGCCAACTGGCTTATCTATAAACTATAACAGGATTTAAATTGTGGCTCAAAATCAAGCAGTAATAAATGACGAAATCGATCTAATTGAGATCTTTCGCTCCCTTTATAAATATAAAGTGAGTATTATTTTATGTACCTTTATATTTGGTTGTACGGCCTGTATCACAGCGCTAACCACTCCAAAAACCTTTCAGGCCGAGGTATTAATTACCAGTAGCCAGGGCAATAATGATAGTGACAAGCTATCCTCTTTAGCCAGCCGCTATGCTGGCCTAGCTGCTATTGCTGGCATTAACCTTGTTTCCCATGATACTAATATTGAATCGTCACTGGCTCTGCTGGAATCACGTAAATTTCTTTTATCCTTAATCAATCAAGAAAATTTAAAGCCGGTTTTATTTCCTGAACGTTGGGATAGTGATAATGATATGTGGTTTCCCACGGAAGAAGAATTATCCTGCTGTTTGCAAGATTTGTTCGCTGAAGAGGAGGAAAAACCGGCCGTAAATACCCCAAGCGATACCGCCGCTTATCTAAGATTAAAAGGCATGCTCACCGTAGCCACCTTGCAAAAATCTGGCTTAATCAGAGTATCAGTTAAGTCAAAAGATCCCTATTTAGCGGCCAATATGGCCAACCGATTAGTCAGTGGTTTAAATGAATATTTGCGCGATGAGGCCATTGCTGAATCAAAGGCCAATATGCACTATCTGGAACAAGAAATAAGCAACACTTCCTTGGTTGAATTTCAATCGATTCTTTACAAAATGATTGAATCAGAGGCCAGCAATATTATGCTGGCCAAAGTACAAAAAGAATATGCTTTTAAAGTGATTGATCCAGCCTTTGTCCCTGAAAGCGCTGTGGGCCCTCGCAGCGCCCCCATTACCTCGGTGGGTATCTTAATGGGCTTATTAATTGGCTGTACACAAGCCCTTATTCGGATTGCCATACGCGGCAGATTAAAACCTACTTAAAGTAGACCCATTATACAAAAGCCAAGGATGCTACTAACAACACTAAACCATAGGGCAATGGCAAGAATTGCCCATTGTCTTTTGCGCTCAAATACCTTTGCCAAACTCCAAGTAGCCACGCCACTAAAAAACAGGATAAGTGCACCTAAACCCTCAGTAGCGGTAATGGTTTTGAGTGTCCACAAAGCACCAAATAATAATACCCAGCAGCCCATGACAACAAATATATCATTAGCATGGGGCTTAGTGACTGGCTGAGATTTTACTGTATCTTGTGCTGGCGAATTAGCAGCCAACTTTGCTTGACGGAACTCACTTATAGCTGTAGGTGAAAAAATACCTTCTGACACAGCCCACTCAAGATCTTTATTTGAATACATATAGTTTCTCCATTGCTGTCCAGCCCCTTAACACTTGGGGCCATTATCTTTTTTGGTGCTTATAGCTGTTTAAGCCGTTGGTATATGGGGTTGCCATAAGGCAAAAACAGCTATTCGCTACCTTTAGGAAAAAGCTTAGTAGACGATTTTACTATTTACCAATTTATTTATAAAAAATAATACTAATAATATGTAAAAATAATATTTATATTAAAATCAACAAGTAAGCATATTAAAATTAAATAACTGAGTATCGATTTTTAACGTAGCTTAGCGTTCATTATTGTTAACTCACTAACCCTTATTAAGTATTTAGTAACTAACCGGCACTCCAGCGATATAGGGGTGAGCATAAATTACAACAGTAAGAATCACTAAACTAATAATGGCGCCCCTGATTTCTCTAAACCAAGCAGGAGGGTCAATCTTAATCCAATCACCATCTCTCCGATTTAGTAGCATAATCTCCAACACAGCCCAAACGCCTAAACCACCGAACAGCAAAACAGAACGACTATCACCGTTTAATAGCAGATGGGCCACAGCCCAAATAATCAAGCCTGTTAGTTGGGGATGACGTACTACACGCTTAATACGGGTTGGGTACATTGATGCACCAAATAGCAAAAAGGCCAATACCATTAGGGCAATGGCGAGCAATTTAAGGCTTTCTGGGGCAACATAAACGGGCATAGGCACTGCACTGCGCCATCCCAAAACAATCAACGCTAAGGCACCAACAACTGTTAGAGCAAAAGTGATCTTATAAGCATTTGCCCCCATGGAAGTTATGGCTTTCTGTTTTAGAGCTGGGCTCAATGAAGGCATCATGTGGGCTAGTGCCCAAAGTAGGATTCCAGTAATCATTAATGTCATTAGTATTTTCCTTTTCTCTCAAATTGACTATTAGGCGACACCAAGGCCATATTTTTTGGACTTATCGACTTAGCATCTTGTCACTTAGTTTATGGTAATGCCTTGCGAATGGCATCAATTATCTTATCCATATCTGCCATTGGGTTAGCTGCAACAGAGCGCAACCAGTGCTCACCTTCAACAATACAAGTTGACAGCATGCCGGCAGGTAAACGTTGATAAAGCTGCTCTGTACTTATATTAGTGGGGCGAAACACTGTTACCCCTGTTGTGGGCATGGCCAATAGAATTATATCTGTTTCTTGTTGCAGGGCCTCTGCCAGAGTATGGGACATAGACATGGTTTGCTCAATACGGTGTGCCAGCCCCCCTTTGCCCCAAGCCAATAAAGTGGCTAACAAAGAGATGGCTGCAGCACCACGTGAACCTTGCACACCAATATTTGGGGCAGCAAGATAACCCTCACCAAAGCTAATCGCCGAGTTCGCCAGTTCCAATTGACGAAACATCACCAAGGCAGAATCTTTTGGCTGAAATAACCATTTATGGGCAGAGATGGCCACTGAGTCAGCCAGTTCCATACCTGCCAGTAAGCCAGCATATTTGTCACTTAGGCACAGGGGGCCCGCCCATGCGGCATCAACATGAGTCCATTTAGCTTTACCCACTAAGGCCAAGTTATCGATTACCCCTGTCGCCGTGGTGCCGGCGGTTAACACCAAACAGGCATTACTTAGATCACCTAATTCACTCACTTTAGTAGGGTCAATCTGACCTATTGCATTGGTAGCCACTTGCTTATAAGGCAACCCAAGAATATTTGCTGCTTTAGCAATACTAATATGGGCGCTGGTGGAAGCAATGATCTGATCAACCTTGCCAGCATCTCTGGCAGCCCAAAGTGCTGTTAGGTTAGCCACAGTTGAGCCAGAACACATATGCCCACCCTGCATACCAAACCAAGGCGCTAACCAAGCCATCACTATTTCTTCTGCCTGTCTAGCAAAAGGGGCTGTGGCTGGGTGGAGTAAATTTTGATTTAAGCGCGCATTCCATAGACTTGTTGCCCAAGTAATCCAAGGCGTGGGTGGATCCATATGAGCAAATGCGGCGGGGCTATCAAGATAACTGGCCTCGCCCAACACATAGGGTGCCAATAGGGCCAAGGTGGCTTCTTCACCTATGCCCTCTGCTGCTAGGCTTTTAGGTAGTGGCTGTTGTCGGGCATTAGGTTGACGGAGCAAATCAAGGGCTTTTTCCAATCCGGCATCTGCCTGAAAACTCTTATCTTGCTTGGTCATCTATCAACCCTTTTTTATCTATGCATATGGAGCATTAATTAAGTTGAATCCATTATGGCATATTTTACTGCCTGCTGAGCATGTATAGCTGTCGTATCAAATAGCTCGATATTGGTGTCGGTTTGTTTAACCAACATACCAATCTCCGTACAACCAAGAATAACAGCTTGCGCACCCTGCGCATGCAAACGATCGATAATACGCAAATATTCACTCTTGGAGTCCGCTTTAATCTTGCCCAGACAGAGTTCTTGATAAATAACTTTATGAATAAAGTCCCTGTCCTGCTTTGCCGGTACTAAAACCTCAAGACCATACTGATCTGTTAGCCTGCCCTTATAGAAGTCTTGTTCCATGGTAAACCCTGTGCCTAACAAACCAACTGTCTTCATTCCCTTATCAACCAGAATCTCGGCAGTAGTATCAGCAATATGTAATAGGGGTATATTAATCGCCGCCTCAATTTCAGGGGCAAGTTTATGCATGGTATTGGTACAGATAAGCAAGAAGTCTGCTCCGGCGGCCTGAATATTTAGGGCTGCTTTAATCAAAATATCAGCGGTGCCTTGCCAATCGCCGGCATGCTGTAACTTTGCAATAGCAGCAAAATCAAGACTATACAGAACCACCTTACCTGAGTGTAAACCCCCAAGTTGATGCTGCACACTTTCATTGATGGCACGATAATAGTCGAGGCTACTTTGCCAGCTCATACCGCCCAGTAAACCAATGGTTTTCATATATTGCCTCCAACGCCTAGTATGGTCTAAATATATTGTTATTTTCGAACGCCCATATACAGTAAGCAATATGTTGCAAACTAGGCAGCGCAGGGCCAGCCAATTTAACAGTCTAGTTAAATACTGCCCTCTTGTTCTACCACCAGAATACGTGCCTGTCCTATGGGGTGGGCAACATGCTCGGTGCCGATAGAAGCATAAAAAATATCACCCACTTCTAGCCGGCAAGAATGCTTATTGCCATTTTTACGATAGAACATCTCAACTTCACCATCGAGCACAACAAACACTTCTTCACCGTCATTAACATGCCACTGATATGGCTGATCAGTCCAGTGCAAACGAGTGGAAATACCATTTATGCTTGTGATATCCAGTGCCCCCCAAGCTTTATCTGCCGTAAAATTTTTACTACTTATAATTTTCATAGCCAATCCCCATAAACATAGCATTAGCAATGCGTATCTTAAACAAATGCAAGATTTAGACTAATGGCGTTTACTGTTTGCCAGTCCGCCAACTAACCAAAAAATATAGGCCCGTGCCAAATAAGCCGCTATATAGACAAAGCTTATGTAAAAGGCCCACAGAAACTAGACCATGGAAATGGTTATATAGAAAAACAGGGTAAAAGGGCTCCACATCTGTATGCATAATACTATCCAACCAAACGTGACTAAAGCTGCCAATAAAAGCACTTAAAAAGGCAACAGGCCAGATGATAATGATAGGTTGTTTACCTAAAGATAATATTTTAAGGCCTAACTCGGCCAAATATTTGCCTGTTATTGCAGCTATAACAGCAATAAGCGAACCACCCAAAAAGGTATGAGAAAATCCATGTAAGTGCCCCTCCCCGGTTATCAGAACCACCAAGGGCTGAATATCCATTAGAATTTGCGTCCAGCCAAAGATCATCAAGCTAAAACTACCCTGTAAGATGGCTTTTATAAGCATACCTGGGCCCATATGTACTGGTGTAAAAGGCATGATTTTCCTGATCTATTGTTAGGCGTATTTACTAATTCGAATCAATCGACTATTTCTTTTTTTGTTAACCAAACAGATACTATTGCTTTGTGCTTCTCATAATACTCTCCCAGATGTGTCTGATGCTCCGCAATTATTTTCTTATCAAACTCGAACAAATTTCTGTCTCCATTTAGAAAATTTACACATCATTTAACCCCAACGAGGGATTAAAAGTCTGACGTAGAAATAAGTTTAGCAGGCCATTGCTGCTTTACTATTTATACTTTAGAAGCATTATTTGTGGATGTATCCGACTAGAGCAAAAATCGACAGGCAAACAAAACCCCGCAACAAAGGGCGGGGTTTAGTAGGTACTTATGAGCAAGCTTGGGGCCTAGATTCCGTAGTATTGAGTAGCCATATTTTCTAAGCTAATTGGCTTGATCTTATCGGCATTGCCCGCTGTGCCAAAAGCATTATAACGATCTTCACATACCTGCTGCATAGCCGCCATAGTTTGCGCAAGGTATTTACGGGGATCAAATTCAGCTTGATTATGAGCCAAAAAGCGACGTATAGCACCCGTGGAAGCTAGGCGTAGGTCAGTATCGACATTCACCTTGCGTACGCCATGCTTAATGCCCTCTACGATCTGCTCAACGGGCACACCATAGGTTTCTGGGATAGCACCACCATACTCGTTAATCACTGCCAACCATTCCTGTGGTACGGAGGATGAGCCATGCATGACTAAGTGGGTATTCGGTATCTGTTTATGAATCGCTGCAATGCGATCAATGGCCAAAATATCACCCGTTGGTGGACGGGTAAATTTATAGGCGCCATGGCTTGTACCGCAAGCAATGGCCAGTGCGTCGCATTTCGTCTTAGCCCCAAAATCCACCGC
>DNNY01000103.1 GCA_003497765.1 Oceanospirillaceae bacterium | reverse complement strand
ACTACCTTCGCCAGGATAAAGGCGCGCATTACGCACTAAGTGAATTAAACCTTCTTCAGTATCAGGAATACCCGGATGAACATCGGAGACTTGGACAAATGAAATTTGTTCAGCTGGTATTTGCTCTAGTTCTTCAAGGCTGGTGCGAGAAAGATTTACATACATGGTATCAATCAAAATCTCAGCATTACTTTGTTGGGCTTTGGCGAGCAATGCTTGCGCCATAGATAAAGAAGGCAAGCTGGAGATAGTGGGATACTCCAAGGCAATATTCATTTCGTATTGCTGTGCCAGTTGGCATAACTCAATAAATTTATCAAGCTGTTGCGTATAGCTTGCTTGCTTTGTCCAAATGCTAGCGACCATTTTTCTGGCACCCAACTCAGCACCTATTTCCATCGCCGGTTCATAAGCATGCATGGGGATGTCATCCGTTATTCTGGCTAGTTCAATATCATGAACTTTTAGCCCAGTAACGGAAATCGCACTACGTGCTGCCGTCAGCATACCCTTATCCAGCGGCGGAAACTGACATTCTCTATCTATTCCCATATTGTGTAGACGGGGACTAATGGCATCATAACCACAACGGGCGGCAATAAAAGCTAGCTCAGCAATGGTGCAGTCCAAAAGCGTGAGGTGCGACAGAGAAAAAATATTAGCCATAATTGATAGTTAGCAGGGTAAAGCACCACTTTATTATCACATAAGAATAATAATATCATATATTTTTATAAATACCATATTAAAAATAAATTAAGATATAAAATATACAAGGTTGCATGACCAAAAATTAATAATTTTGAGGAGAATTAGTTCTGGAGCTTTTAGGCTTGCTAAAAAGCGCAATTAAAGCGACGAGATTAGGTAGGGGAGAAAGCGAGAATCGCCAACTAGTTATTTACCTTCGTATAGAGGTAAATAACTAGTTGGCATAGGGCCTTTATTACGCCCTCCTTGCTGCATTTGTTCCCAAGCATGGGCCAAAATACCAACTGAGCGAGACAAGCAGAAAAGACCCCTTGATAGTGGGGAAGGGAAGCCCAGTTCACAGAAGATAACCGCTGTGGCACCATCAATATTCATGGCGATTGGGCGATTTCCTCGCTGGCGAGCAAGTTCAGCTTGGACTTCCTCTGCGATAGCGGCATAGATCCCAGATACATGGTTTGCAGCTGCCGCTTCACGCACCAATTGCATTAGTCTGGGTGCGCGTGGATCCTCTGGTTTATGAAAGCGATGACCAAAACCGGATACGATTTTGCCATACTGTTCACGCCAATGATTAAGACCTGTTTTGACCGCACTAGGTAATGTTTCACCTTCTTCAATACGTTGCGCTATGTCAAAATACAGTTCGGCACATTGTTCGCCAGCGCCTCCATGTACGTCGCCAAGCATATTTATACTTGTGGCCATCACATTATTAAGGCCAATACCGCAGGTAGCTGCCATCCTTGAAGCGGCAATGGAAGGCGCTTGTGGGCCATGGTCTACACCAGCTACTAGTGCCGCTTCAAGAAGAGCCGCTTGCTCAGGCTTAGGCATCTGGCCAACGACCATAAACCAAATCATTTGACCAAAAGAAATATTGCCTATAAGAGTCTCTACAGGCTCCCCACGCAAAGCGATCTTACCTGGCTCCATATCAATAATAGAAGTTCGCCACCATTTGCGAATGGCTTCTTCGTCTGGGCTATTAAATTTCTGGTCGCTCATGCTGGTGCCCTCTTACTCAATTTAAATAAATAGTGCGCTGGTCTTTGGCTGATTGTTGTAATGCTTCGATCACCCGTAATGATTTTAAACCCTCTGCAGCGGATACTAGGGGTTCTTCATTACCTAAAATTACTTCACGAAAATGTATTAGCTGATTAGCAATCGGGTCTGAGGATGGTATATGGGGATTTGATGAGACAAGCGGTTCCCACCAACTGCGCTTACTAGGGTTTTTCCAAAGTGTCATATCGGGTACTGATAAGGAGCCATGACTACCACCAATTTGATAACTACTTTGCTGCACTGGCGGATAAACTGGATTTTCTTTAGCCGTCATTTCCCAGCTCCAAGGCGAAACAATGGTATCAGACACCGAAATAGTACCCACAGCGCCATTATCAAAATGTAATACGGCTGCTGCCGTATCTTCATTTTCGAAACCTCGACTAGCAGGATGAGCAATAGCGTGAACACTGGTTATTTCACCACACAAATGGCGCGCTAAATCAACATCATGTACCAAGTTAACAGAAATGGGACCGGCCCCCTTTTTTTTGCGCCAAGGCGCAATGTCAAAATAATCATCTGGTTTGTATAGCCAGCATTGCATATTTAGAGCGCGAATATCACCCAGTTCACCCGATGCAATAATAGACTTCGCATTTTGTATCAAAGCGCTATGACGTCGATGGTGGCCTACTAAAGTAGGGGTATTAACTTGTTTAGACAGCGCAACGATTTGCTGTGCATCTTCAGCTTGAATAGCAATGGGTTTTTCAATTAATACGGGGCATTTGTGTTCTAGGCAGATCATTGCCTGAGACACATGCAGTAGGGTAGGTGTGGCGATAATCACCCCATCAGGCTGGCAATTGGCAAACATAGTTTGCAAGTCAGGGAAATATTGGTAACCCTGCTCCTCACAAAGTTGTTTAGCTTCAGTACTTGGATCAACAATCGCTAATAAGGCCATCTCATCGAGATTATGGATGCGTTCGATATGTTGTTTACCAATAAGCCCAGCTCCGGCAACTACCAGCTGTGTTTGTTGAATCATTTAATAGTTCTTTTTTGAAAATATATGATATTTTTAACTATATAGGTTTTTATATATAAGTAAAAGTCGTTTTTATAATTTTTTCAGTAGCATCCTGCCAGTTATTCCTAACAAAGCCTGAGGTCAGGCTTTTTGGCCACACTTCCGTTAATTACTCCAGCTAAGATTAATAGTCTATACAGACAATAATTTAATAATATATGATATATTGAATTTTGTAATACTTCTGAATAATTTTAAAAATATATGATAATATTTTCCCTTAGGTATCAAGGCAACTAGGCTGGGTAATTCAATTATGAGTGCGACTGATAATAATACTGTAGGTAGAAATACCTACGACAACATTAAAAGAGATATCATTTTTGGTGGTCTAAAACCCGGCGAAAAACTTAAACTTGAAGCCTTGAAGCGTAAATACCAAGCGAGTGTATCGACTTTGCGTGAAACCTTAAACCGTTTGGTTAGTGAAGGCTTTGTGCAAGCACCAGAGCAACGGGGCTTTCTTGTTGCGCCCATCTCTTATTCAGATCTTAAAGAAATCGCAGATATGCGTGTCTTGCTTGAAGCGAATGCTTTACGAGCCTCTATTGAGGAGGGTGATACAGAATGGGAAGCCAATGTTGTGGCGGCTTATCATAAATTGAAAATGATGGAAGACCGTTTGCAAGAAGGCGATCATTCCGACAAGGAAAGATGGAAGCGTTATGATTGGGAATTCCATCAGGCGTTAATTTCTGCTTGCAAGTCTGATACCTTAAAGCTTCTTCATTCCATTATTTTTGATAAATATCTTCGTTACCAAATGCTTATTCTTGGGTATCGCGGCAAGCCGGCCTGCGAGGAGCATAAGCAGATGATGGAAGCGGCTTTGGCGCGGAATACAGAAAAAACTATCGCCGTTTTAGAGCACCATGTGACCCATTGCTTAGATAGTCTGGTGGATAACTTTTCCGAATAGGCTTAGCTATTTAAGTGTCTATAATATCCTGACGGCCTATTAAGATAGGCGTTTTCAGTAGCTATAGCCTATGTTTCATCTTCTTTTTGGGCAGATGCCGAACCAAAAAGTAGCAAAAAAACCAATTTAAACTCAAAAATATCATATATTATTAGAAATATATTGCAAAAATTGATTTGTGTGAATATGATTAGTCATTACAGGTCGATTGAACCTGTTTTTTATATAACAAAAAAACTCTTATGGAGAATCTCCTATGACTACTAATATGAAGCAGGCCGCTAAAACCTTGCTTGCTGCGACAGTTGTAGCCGCTACCTTTGGTGCTTCGGCCGTAGCGCAAGCTGCTGACATCACTCTGCGTTTATCTACTTCTGCTACTGCAGAAGACACACGTGCTGAAGCCATGGAGAAAGTATTTGCTCCAATGGTTAGCTCCTTTGCTGATTTTGACGGCCACTGGGGCAGTTCATTGTTCAAGCAAGGAACCGACCTAGAAGCGATTGCTCGTGGCAACCTTGATATGACGATTACATCTGCTCAGCATATGGCTGAGTTCTTCCCAGAATTCTCTATCTTTAGTGCTGGCTATGTGCATCGTGACTATGAACATCAGAAAGCTGTATTCAACGCTGACTTTATGGATGACCTAAAAGCCAAAGCCGAAGAAGAGTTAAATGTTAAACTTCTGGCTGTAAGCTATTTGGGTAACCGTCACGTTAACCTTCGCACTGAAGAGCGCATCAATACTCCTGCTGATTTGAAGGGTATTCGTTTGCGTATGCCTGGTAGTGAAGCATGGTTCTTCCTTGGTTCAGCCCTTGGTGCTGACGTAACACCAATGGCTTATGGTGAAGTTTATACTGGCCTACAGACTGGTGCTATCGATGGTCAGGATAACCCGCTACCAAACGACTATGTAATGAAGTTCTACGAAGTAACCAAGCAGATTGCATTAACCGGTCACTTGGCTGACTTAAACTACATTGCTATCTCTAACAAGGTATGGAACTCTCTGGATGCCCATCAGCAAGCTATCCTGCAAGGTGCCGCTAACGCGGCTGCTGAGTATGCAAGTCATCAAATCATCCAGAAAGAAGCTGACTTAGTTGACTTCTTCAAGGGTGAAGGTCTGGATATTTACACTCCTGACCTAGATGCTTTCCGAACTACTGTGCAGAAAGCTTACCTAGAGTCAGAAATGGCTGAAAGCTGGGTACCTGGAATGATTGATCAGATCAACGCTCTATAAGTTGGAGTAAAAAGCCGTGACCAACATTCTTAGGAATATTAAGACAACGGCTGATCTAGTAGCGGCAAGCATGCTTGCCGCTATGTCAATCGTTTTTATTTATCAAATCATAGGTCGCTACTTTGGCAATGCCATCGAATCCTTGATGGGGATTGATCTAGCAACTTCATGGACTCTTGAGATACTGCTTACCCTTTGGGTATGGCTAGTATTTTGGGCCTCAGCATTTTGTTTAAGTGAACGAGATCATATACGTTTTGATACGCTGCACCTAGCATTACCACGCAAGGTTCAGCGCATTGTGGCGGCGCTTTCCGCCCTAGCTATTGCTGGTTTCTTAGCCTATTCCTTTTTACCTACTCTAGATTACATTACCTTCTACAAGATAAAGAAAAGTGCTATTTTACGTATTCGTTTAGATTATGTATTTAGCATCTATGGTATCTTTTTAGCTGCTCTGGTTGCCCGTTATGCGTGGCGAGCTGTTGCCTTTTCTGTGCCATCTTTACATAACAAATTCTACCAAAAGGTAGATTAATCAGAGCATATAGAACAACATCATGAGTATTGAGTTTAGTCTCTGTCTATTGACAGTTTTTGTCCTGGCCGCTTTTGGTTCCCCCATTGCTATATCTATGCTTGTCGGCGCCATTGTTTATCTGATAAGCAGTGGTCAAGATATTGCTTTGGCTGGTGAGCAAATACTACAAGGTCTCTATAACAGCTTTATTCTTTTGGCGGTGCCACTATTTATTGTGGCTGCCAATATTATGAATGCTGGCTCTATTTCAGATCGATTATTAACCTTCTGTAAGGCTATTGTCGGCCATCTGCGGGGTGGTATGGGACACGTTAATGTTGTATCCAGCCTTATCTTCTCTGGCATGTCAGGTTCAGCCGTGGCGGATGCAGCCGGTGTGGGCAAAGTCGTTATTGGTATGATGACCAAAGATGGCCGCTATCGGCCTGGTTATGCGGCTGCTTTAACGGCCGCCTCAGCGACTATCGGCCCGATAATTCCACCTTCCATTCCGATGGTTATTTACGCTCTAGTTTCCGGTGCCTCCGTAGGCTATTTATTTATTGCTGGCTTGGTACCGGGGCTGATTATGGGTGCCGTGTTAATGGCCATGAACTATATACAGTCCACCCGTCACCAAGTAGTAAAAGAAGAAGCAGTGCCTTTAAAGGAATTGCCTGGAATTACTTGGCGAGCATTTCCGACCTTATTAATGCCAGCTATTTTGCTCTACGGCATTTATGGCGGCGTAACAACACCAACGGAAGCAGCGGCAGTGGCGGCAGCGTACGCCTTATTTTTAGCCCTGGCTGTATATCGTTCTATCAGTTTTAAGAAATTGGTTAAGGTGTTTACTGAGAGTGCACATACCTCTGCTTCGGTTGGTTTGGTAATCAGTGCCGCCTTGATCTTTAACTATATCGTAGCAACGGAAAATATTCCTACCCAAATCGCTGCTTTGTTAAGTGCGATGGATTTGACTCAATTCCAGTTTTTAATGGTAGTAAATGTCACTTTCCTACTGTTGGGAATGGTTTTAGATGCGACCACTGTTATCCTTATTGTCGTGCCTTTGCTTATTCCTGCCTGTCGTGAGCTAGGCGTAGATTTAGTGCACTTTGGTATTATTACCGTAGTGAATTTAATGATTGGCTTAATCACCCCACCGTATGGGATTTTATTGTTTGTGATTAATGGCACCACCAATATTGCTATTAATGACATTATTCGCAATGTGTTACCCTTTATGGTGGTGTTAATTGGTGCTTTAATTATCTTAACAGCCTTGCCAGATTTGGTGCTGTATATGCCGCGTCTGTTTGGCTATCAAGGTTAGCAATCTATGAGAGTGATTTAAGTCTATCTTCATCTAGACGCTTCCCTATCAAAAAACGGCTACTAATAAACTAGTAGCCGTTTTTTATTGAGGATTTAAACTGAAGACTTTGACTTTAGCCAGGTGCAGCGCCGCCTGCGGCAATTCTGTTTTGTACAAAAGCATCTAATTCTTCACTAATGGATTCATCTAGCTTTGGTTCTTGGTAATCAGCCAGCATTTGCTTCCATATACGGTTAGCCCGTTGGGTAGCGTCAATGGCGCCATTATCACGCCAGTTTTCAAAATTTCGCCAATCAGATAACAGGGGGCTATAAAAAGCATCTTCATAACGCGCCATGGTATGGGGTGAAGCAAAGAAATGGCTACCGGGCCCAACCTCATCAATAGCACCTTTAGCCAAACTATCGGTGCTTACCTCCATTGGTTTGAGAAAAGCCTGCAACATTTGAATCATTTCGGCATCCAAAATAACTTTTTCATAAGATGCACATAAGCCGCCTTCCAACCAACCTAAGCCATGCATTACCAAATTAACTTGCCCTAACATACAACCCCAAAGTGACATTTGCGATTCGTAAACCGCCTGGCCATCGGGCGCATTAGAAGCATTGGGGTTAGAGGCACGCAGGGGAATACCATACTTTCTTGCGAGTTGGCCCGAGGCAATAGTGGCTTGGGTATATTCCGGTGTACCAAAAGCTGGTGAGCCTGATTTCATATCCACATTGGAGGTGAAACTGCCATACATGGTTGGCGCACCGGGATTAACACATTGATGAAAAGCGAGGCCAGCCAAACATTCAGCATTTTGCTGAACCAAAGCACCTGCCATGGTTATTGGTGCCATGGCACCGGCTAAAGTAAATGGTGTATAGATAACAGGCTGATTGTGTTCAGCCATCGTAATGGCGCCTTCCAGTAGCGTGCCATCATATATTAATGGCGAATTGGCATTAACCACCGTTGTCAGTGAAGGCTGCTGGAGTAGGGTGGCATGGTCAATACCCCTTGAGATGCGGACAATATCTATTACATCCTGAACTCGCTGGCTACCCAGTGCATAACAAGGTAAAGGCTTGGTAGTTAAGCGCGCAGCCGCTTCACCGGCCACTAAGTGACGAATATTAACATCAATATCACAAGGCTCCACTGGATAACCAGTCTGTAACTGGCAAGAGTTCAGCGCTTCACCTAGGCGGATTAAATTACAGTAATCAACAAAATTTCCCGTTACTCGGCCACGATCAAGGTCAGATACATTGGGTGTACTGGCTACCATAGAAAAGGCTACAGCATTGCCGCCAATTGCTAAATGGCGATCAGCATTACGACCATGAAGTGTAAATTTAGTGGGTGTGGTGGCAATTTTTTCCATGATCCAATCTGGATCGAACCTTACCCTAAGATTATTGCTATCCACTTGTGCGCCAGCTTGACGAAGTATGGCAATCGCTCGGGGTGATTGAAAATCCATCCCCGTGTCTCGCAACACTTCTAAGGATGCTTGATGAATGGCCTCCAGCTCATCTTCTGAGAGAATGCTCATTGGTGAATATGGGTTGGCTCTCTGATGGCTAGGTAACTGGTGGAGACCACCAGCCTGACGTTTGGTTAGGCCTCGCTCTGGGCGTTTTCTTCTCATAGGCGCCTCACTAAATAGCAAATACCTATCTTAGTCTAGGCTCTTGGCTAGGTAAAATTAAAAGTTTATGGGCACATTACGAATAAATCTAATGTGCTTGCTGGGAGTATATAAATAAATTATTTTCGAGGTAGCCTTGGTTTTTTAAACACTGGCTCTTAAGAATTTTGTTTTTAAGTATTTGAAAGGCAGAGAACAATGAATGGAGAGTAATCTTAGTCACTAGATAATTCATCAATGCTGCAGCTATTTAAATAGCTGCAATATATTAATCAATTAACAGCCTGCCAAATAATTAGTTGGGGTGGGTAAGTGGTATAATACTGATGTTTAGGTATTTAAAATATTCAGTGCCAGCACAACAAATAAGATAATGACTAAAATAATCAGAACAATTAACAGCTTGTCTGCCATGAAAAACGCTCTTCTTCCATAAAGTTATATAAGCTTAACTTACTATTACAGCACTGAATGTTGTTTTAAGATATAGGAAAAATGCTGAAAACTTTATATTTGTCTGTGTTCTCTACTTTGGTGGCTGTGGTTGTAGTGGGAAAGTAACCCTAGTTTGTAAGGGTATCATTTAACTTTCTCATGATAGCCACAGCCATCTCTTTGTAGTCGTGACATTGGCATAGTTGTGCTAAATGTTGACCTGCTAACTGAAAGCGTTCAAAAGCAGTAATTGCATTTAATGGCATATTAGCACCTTGATGGATCAGTATTTCTGCGACTTCCATACTACTACCATAATAGCTAAAGGCTTTTGCTATATCTTGATTAAGGGAGGACTGGTGTCCTTCACTCATCCAACTATCCCAAGCTGAGACAGCTTCATTGGGGTTTTGTTGAAAATGTCGGCGATGAGTTTGGCAAAGAAAGTTTGGCAGCATAATAAATTCTCTTAAAATAAAATTTATTAATATTCTAAATGAGAAAGATTTGCATTTGCAAATGCATTCGCATACAATGCCCGCTTTCACGTAACTATATTGAGATTTAGCCCAATGAAATTAACCAAACTTTCACAATTAGGTTTCTTAACTGCAGCCATGGTGGTAGCCAGTTCAGCCTATGCCAGCAAAGATGTGTATGCTGATTACCCTGTTACTCTGCAAGGTTATACCGGTGACAAGCAAACATCTGTTTCCTATGGTGGTCAAATGGCACGTCATGCACTGCACAACTCCTTGAAGAAAATTATTGCCAAGGGTGCTGATGCTGAGCAAATGACAGTCTATTTCTCAGGTAAAGATGCAGAGCGTGTCATTATTGACCCAGTGTCAAAAGAAGGTTTCCCTGTTAAGCAAAGTTTGGTAGCTGAGTTATCTGCTGGCAAAAACCTATCTGAAAAAACATATAGCGGTACTATTCTTGGCTTCCCTGGCAATATGACGGGTGTAGAAGTGCTTGAGTTTATGCTTGATCAGGCCAGCAACACAGCTACAGGCTTTGATCCTTTAACGGGTTATGACTATATCCAGTTAGTTTCAAAATTTGCCATGGGCGCCGTATTCTACAGTCAGGCTGTAGACAACTATCTTGATGAGAAACTCGAAGCTGGCAATAAGCCCAATAGTAGGCCTTATAAAGACGGTGCCGCTTATACCGGTAAAGAACATGCTTGGGATGAAGCCTTTGGTTACTTTGGTGCCCCAGCCCACACCCTAACGCTAACGGCTGAAGACGTTTACAATATCGCCAAACAAAAGCCTGCAGGCCTGGCCAAAGCAGACTATAACGGTGATGGTGTGGTCGATCTTAAAACCGAAATGGCTTAC
>DNNY01000056.1 GCA_003497765.1 Oceanospirillaceae bacterium | reverse complement strand
AATAAGGATTAGAGGGGCCAATGATAATCGTATCGCTTTTTTTAATTGTTCTTATTAATTTGCTACTAATTGTTTGAGGTTGGGCCATGACTCAGGACCTTATGCGTGGGTTTTTGTTTAATAATATGGATATTCGTGGTGTACATATTCGTTTGGACGATAGTGTACAAACTTTACTCCAGCAACACGCTTACCCCGCGCCTGTGTCGGCGCTATTAGGGCAACTATTTATTGCCAGTGCGTTATTAAGTGCCAACCTTAAGCTACAAGGCCGCCTAAGTGTGCAGGTGCGGGGTGATGGCCCTCTAGAATATGCCTTGGCTGAATGCCGTCTTGATCAACCAGGTACGCTGGCGCCGCTGTTGCTAAAAGGTTTGGCGCGGCACTCCGATGCAATTAAAGACAACATGGGGTTGCTTGAGTTATTAGGTAATGGCCAACTGGTAATCACCATTGAACCTGATGATGGCCAACGCTATCAGGGTATTGTAGGGCTTGAATATGATACCTTGGCAGCCTGTATAGAAGGCTATTTTTACCAATCTGAGCAGCTACCTACGCATCTACAGTTGGATATGAGCGAGACCCAAGCGGCTGGATTTATGGTGCAGCGTTTGCCAGCAGAAATAAAAAATGAAGCCAAGGCCGATGAAGATTGGGAACTTGTGCATGCCCTAGTGATCACCCTAACCGCAGATGAGCTACTGGCACTCCCAGCAGATGAAGTACTCAAGCGACTGTTCCATGAACATGATTTAACAGTTTTTGCCGAACGCCCTGTGGGCTACAAATGTGACTGTAGTCGCGAGCGAAGTGCCCATGCTATCGTTGCCTTGGGCAAGGCTCAGGTCGATGAGGTCCTAGATGATCTAGGCAGTATTGTTATTGATTGCCAGTTCTGTGATAGCCAATATACCTTTGATAAAGTGGATTGCCATATGTTATTTGCGCCTGGGACGAACGACCCAGAGCAACAGGAAATCTTGCACTAATTTAAACCTTGGTTTGGTTATCAGCTAGCACCAAAGCGTATCGCCTTGTTATATTAGTTGCAAATGTTATCAGTTTTGCGAATAAGCTCTATTTTTAGCTATTGTAAATTTTCTCTGGCATAATCACGGCTCGTTTTTCGGTACTGATTCTGCTAACCATATACCCAGTCTCAGCACTCACAACAACCGAAGAACCCAACTGGTGCCGGGCCTTACTATTTGTAAGTGTCCCGAACTTTGATTCCCCAATGGTTTACCCACAAACTAAATCATTGGTTAAAAAGGTACAATTAAATGAATTTAGACGCTGAAGCTCCCACAACCTTCAAGCAACTTTCCCCATCAACCCTAATACAAAAAGCCATAGAGAATGGCGAAGGCACCCTGGCTAGTACAGGTGCCCTAAATGTTATTACTGGCCTTCGCACTGGTCGCTCACCGGCTGATCGATATATTGTGCAAGAGCCTAGTACTGAGGGAGATATTGATTGGGGTGCCATTAACCGGCCCATTGCCGAAGCTGTTTTCGATGCTCTTTGGGCGCGCGTTGAAGACTATCTTAAAGATCACGACCAATACCAAGCCAAGGTGCATGTTGGTGCCGATGCTAATTATTACATACCGGTGCGGATGACGACGCAAAAAGCTTGGCAAAACTTGTTTGGTCTGAATTTATTTATCACCCCGGAGCAATATAATCCCAAAGGCCATGGTGAATGGCAGATTCTTAATGTCGCTGATTTTGAGTGTGTGCCCGAGCGCGATGGCACCAATAGTGATGGCTGTGTAATGATTAACTTTGCTCAGCGCAAAGTGTTATTGGCAGGTATGCGCTACGCTGGGGAAATGAAAAAGGCCATGTTCTCAGTACAGAACTTTTTGTTGCCAGCCCAAGACGTTTTGCCCATGCATTGCTCTGCTAACGTCGGTGATGATGGTGACGTAACCTTATTTTTTGGCCTTTCTGGTACCGGTAAAACTACCTTATCTGCAGACCCTGAGCGTTATCTAATTGGTGATGATGAGCATGGATGGGGTAAAGACGTGGTGTTTAATCTGGAAGGCGGTTGCTATGCAAAAACCATCAACCTTAGCCAGAAAAATGAGCCTATTATTTGGGATGCGATTCGCTTTGGCGCTATTGTCGAAAATGTATGGCTAGATGACGATGGCCAGGCTGATTACGATAATACCGAATTAACGGAAAATGGTCGTTGCGCATATCCTCTTAGGCATGTTGACAAGCGAACAGCGGACAACCTCGCTGGTGAGCCCGGAGCCATTATCTTTTTGACCTGTGATTTAACGGGCGTCTTGCCTCCCGTATCTATACTGTCTAAAGAAGCCGCGGCCTATCATTTCTTAAGTGGCTATACCGCCCTGGTAGGATCTACGGAAATGGGTTCTAGTTCAGCGATCAAATCAACCTTTTCAACTTGCTTTGGGGCGCCATTCTTCCCCCGTCCAGCAGGCAATTATGCTGAATTATTGATGCAGCGTATCGAGGCCTTTGGCTCCAAAGTTTACCTAGTTAATACGGGCTGGACTGGTGGTGCTTATGGCACGGGCAAGCGCTTTAGTATTCCAGTTACCCGTTCCATTATCGCTGCCATTCAAAATGGCAATATAGCTAAAGCCGAAACAGTACATTTGGATGGAATAAATGTTGATATTCCCGTCGCTGTTGATGGGGTTGATAATGCCTTACTAAATCCACGTGAAACTTGGGCGGATAAAGATGCCTATGATGCAGAAGCTAAGGCGCTAATTGCTAAGTTTAACGAAAACTTTAAGCGCTTTGATGTTTCTGAAGCCATTGTGGCGGCAGGACCAAGGCTATAGTAATTTAGCGGCAAGGATAGAAAATAAGGCTCCTGTGGGAGCCTTTTTGATTTATGGGCCATGTTTGGGATAGGCTATTCAAAAATAGTCTGATGATAGCTAGGAATTAAATGACCATTGTTTACTTAAATATTGGTACACCACAGGAGCAAGTGGATCGTCATGGCAAAACCTTTATCACAGGTATTGCCAAACAAGCGACTTCACGCAGCCTGATGGTAAGTAGCGCTGGTGTGCAGGATGATGATAGTTACGATGATGTGCACGGTAAGCCAGATAGTGCGCTGCATGTATTTAGCCATGAGCATTATGCCTATTTTGCGCAACGTGCCGGGGCGCCTATTGCCCATTGCAGCTTTGGCGAAAATCTCTGTGTAAGTGGCTTCACCGAGCATGATGTTTGTGTTGGTGATATTTGGCAGTTAGGTGATGCCCTAGTGCAGGTAAGCATGCCCACTGAGCGTTGTAGTACTATTGGCCGACGTTTGCACCTCCCCAAAATGTTGGATTGGATTCACGAGCATATGATGACGGGTTATTACCTGCGGGTACTAGAAGCGGGTGCCATTAGTGCCGAATCTGAAATTGTGTGCATTGAACGCCCAGTGCCAGAGTGGACTATAGATCAACTTAACCAATTGTTATTTAAACAGCGTGATAGACAGCGTATGCAAGTTGCTTGTGGGATAGCAGAATTGTCTACACAATGGAAAGATCGAGCTTGGCAGCTTTACGAGCGTGCCGGAATTTAAGTTTTGCTTAATTTAAGCTAGGAATATTTTTCCTGCGATATTTAAAACGCCCATGACTGCCCATATAAAGGCTAGCTAAGTGACAGCCAATAAGCCTTTTAATCGAGACAACCTATGATCCCTTCGCAAATTGCCCAGCAACTCGCTGTGCAGGTCTGGCAGGTAGAAGCTGCTATTAAATTACTGGACGAAGGCTCAACGGTTCCCTTTATTGCTCGCTATCGCAAAGAAGCCACAGGCACCCTTGATGATACTCAACTACGCACTTTGGAAGAACGCTTAGGCTACTTAAGGGAATTAGATCAGAGGCGGATTGCGGTTCTAAAAAGTATTGGTGAGCAGGACAAACTCACCCCTGAATTAGAAGCAGCCATCCTCGCTGCCGATAATAAAACCCGTTTAGAAGATCTATATTTGCCCTTCAAGCCTAAGCGCCGCACCAAGGCGCAAATAGCTATTGAGGCAGGGTTAGAGCCGTTGGCCGATCTGCTGTTATCTAAGCCACAATTAATACCTGAGCAAGAAGCCCAAGGGTTTGTGAATACCGATGCTAATATATCTACTATTAAAGAAGCTTTGGATGGCGCCAAACAAATCCTGATGGAGCGCTTTAGTCAGGCCGCGGATCTATTGGCCGAGTTGCGTGAAAAGGCTTGGCAAAGTGCCCGGTGGCAGGTGCAAGTTATAGCCGGCCAAGAGGCAACAGGCGCTAAGTTTCAAGATTATTTTGACTTTCAAGAGGCATTTAAAAGCCTGCCCTCCCATCGTGCCTTGGCTATTTTGCGGGGGCGCAATGAGGGCGTGTTATTGGCGCAGGTGGTTTGGTCAGAACATGGTCATGAGCCATTTGAAAACCGTGTGGCTAGCTACTGGCAAATACGTGACCAAGGTCGCCCCGGGGATAAGTGGCTGCAGGAAGTAATCACCTGGACTTGGCGCATTAAGCTAGCTAGTCAGTTAGAAACTACCCTCATTTCACGTTTACGGCATGCCGCCGAAGAGTCAGCTATTCAGGTGTTTGCCGAGAATTTAAAAGATTTATTATTGGCTGCCCCTGCAGGCAATAAAGTGACATTGGGCTTGGACCCTGGTTTACGCACGGGTGTAAAAGCCGTTGTGGTTGATGCTACGGGCAAGTTACTAGCTTATGAAACGATTTTCCCCCATGTGCCCAGAAATCAATGGCAAGAATCCATTGCCTTATTAAGCAAATGGGTAACAGACTACAAGGTGGCTTTGGTAGCCATTGGGAATGGCACGGCCTCCCGAGAGACCGATCGTTTGGTTAAAGATTTACAAGCACTGATTGGTGGTGGTGCTCCGCAGCGAATAATTGTTAGTGAAGCGGGTGCTTCTGTTTACTCAGCTTCCTCCATAGCTGCGGCTGAGTTCCCCGATTTAGATGTAAGCTACCGTGGTGCTGTGTCTATTGCCCGCCGCCTACAAGACCCCTTGGCGGAGTTAGTAAAAATTGACCCTAAAGCCATCGGTGTTGGTCAATATCAACATGATGTATCCCAAATACAACTAGCCCGCCGCTTAGATAATGTCGTGGAAGACTGTGTAAATAGTGTTGGGGTAGATTTAAACACCGCGTCAGCACCACTATTGCAACATGTAGCTGGGCTAAATAAAAGCTTGGCGGAAAATATCGTCTTTCATCGTGACTTGCATGGTGCTTTTACTAGCCGGAAACAGCTAATGGATGTCCCTCGTCTGGGCGCCAAAGTTTTTGAACAAGCCGCCGGTTTTTTGCGTATTCGCCAAGGTGATAACCCATTGGACGCTACTGCTGTGCATCCAGAGGCGTACCAAGTGGTTGATAATATGGCGCAGCGCCTCAAGCTAGAGATAGGCCAATTACTAGGACACGCACAACTTACCAGTATACAACCTGCTCAGTTTGTAGCTGATAATATAGGTGAGCAGGCCGTTAGGGATGTGCTGGCAGAATTACAAAAGCCGGGTCGTGATCCTCGCCCAGAGTTTCGTACGGCGAAACTAACAGAAGGCGTGGAAGATATTAAGCAGTTGGTGGTTGGCAGTATAATGGAAGGCACTGTCAGTAATGTGACCAATTTTGGCGCCTTTGTTGATCTGGGCGTGCATCAGGATGGTTTGGTGCATATTTCTGCCATGTCGAATCAATTTGTCAAAGATCCACGCAGCCTGGTGAAGGCTGGCGACATAGTCAAAGTTAAGGTGCTGCAGGTTGATGTAGCACGTAAACGCATAGGCCTATCAATGCGTCTCACTGATGAGCCAGATAATGGTGATCTTGGCCAAGACCAAGTTGGTCAGGCAATGCCGAATAGGTCTCGTAAAGATAAAAGCAAGGGCCTGGCGGGTAATAAACCAAGCCCAACAGAAGGTAGTCTAGCAGCCAAGTTAAAGGCCGCTGGCTGGAAAAATTAATGCTAAAATTACTATTATTAGCCAATATCAAGCTGGGTAATGCACTCCCTTTGGTTGTGGTTAGAGCTAATGATGGGTTTACCAGATATAAACAAATTGGCGTTGTCTGGATTAGCTCTATAGATGCCTCATTAAGGAGAGCATAATTTTGCAAAAACGTATTTCTGATACCCTAGCATCATTGACGGGCACACCCGTTGCCGATGCTTTAAAGTATCTCCAGTGTGGCATTGAAAAAGAAGGGTTAAGGCTCAGTAATGAGGGCCGTATTGCCGCAACTGATCACCCTAAGGTGTTGGGCTCTGCCCTCACCCACGGCAATATCACCACTGACTATTCAGAAGCGTTGCAGGAATTTATTACCCCTGTATACAACAACCCAGAATCTGCCATTGCGCATATGCAACAGTTGCATACCTTTAATGCACAGGCCTTGGCTGCTCAGGATGAATACCTGTGGCCAGGCAGCATGCCATGTTATTTGGCCAGTGAAGATGATATTCGCATTGCCGAATATGGCAGTTCCAATACGGGTAAATTGAAGCATATATACCGGGTTGGTTTGGCCTATCGCTATGGCAAAATTATGCAGTGTATTGCTGGCATTCATTACAACTTCTCGCCGCAGGAAGATTTTTGGCAAGCTTATCAGGCCTTTTTGGGCGACACGGGCTGTGCAAAAGAATTCCATTCCAAACAGTACTTTGCCTTAATTCGAAACTTTCGCCGCCATTCATGGTTGTTGCTGTATTTGTTTGGCGCATCGCCTGCTCTTGATGCTAGTTTTGTTGGCGGCCGTGATGTTGGCTTGCAACAAGGCCCAGGCGCTAGCCTAATTGGGCCTTATGCTACCTCGCTCCGTATGAGTGATTTAGGCTATAACAACAATGCCCAGTCTAAACTTAATGTCTGTTTTAATGATTTGCCAAGTTATGCCAAATCCTTAGACTATGCTATCCACACCCCCTTAGCACAATACGAAAGTATCGGTGTTAAGGTAGATGGTGAATATCGCCAACTCAATAGCAATCTTTTACAGATTGAAAATGAATTTTATAGTGATATTCGCCCGAAACGTGTGGCACGACCTGGACAAAAACCAGTCCACGCATTGTTTGAAGGCGGCGTAGAATACGTGGAAGTGCGCAATCTGGATCTAAATCCCTTCCTGCCCCTAGGTATAGACGCAGAGCAAAGCCACTTTATGAATGTCTTCCTAGTTTGGTGTTTACTAACTGACAGCCCTATTATTGATGAACAGGAATGTGACTGGATTGATGCTAATCAAGTTAAGGTTGTGCGTGAAGGTCGTCGGCCTGGACTTATGCTGCAATCCGCCAATGGCGAGCTAATGATGCGCCAGTGGGGTGAGGATATTTTGGCGGGATTGCGTGAGGTGGCCAACTTGATGCCCGACCCCGAGGCTTGTCATAAAGCCATAGATACGGCAGCAGATAAATTGGCAGACAGTGAACTGACACCGTCAGCACAAATATTAAATACCATGCAGGAAGGCAATCTATCCTATCAGCAGTTAATTATGCAATTGGCTAAACAGCATCAAGACTTTCATCTGCAACAAGCCATTCCTGCAGATACACTAAGACAAATGCAAGCCCGTGCGCATCAGTCATTGCTGGATCAAGCCCAGTTAGAGGCCGAGCAAACTCAGGACTTTGATGGGTTTTTGCAAGCTTATCTTGATCAGTAAGGGAGGCCTACAACATAAAAATAATACCGCAACCTATGGCTACGGAAAAACTGCCTAGCCAAGCATAAGCATTGGGTCGTTGACCGGTAATAATCCATAATAAGGGTAAGATAAGTATTGGTGAGGTGGCAGATAAGGTGGTGACAAGGCCAACATCACCGCCTTTTAAGGCGTAAACCAATAGGGTCATGCCAATCACTAGACCCAAATTGGCACTGATAAAAGAGCGCATGGCCCATGGTCTCGTCATAGGGTTTTTGGCTTTGCTCCAACTGATTGGCAACGTGTGTAAGCCCCACATACATACGGCAGCAAAACCGACACGGATGGCAGAAGCGGCGATAGGGTCAGCGCCATCTAGCAAGGCAGGCTTGGCAACAATGGCGCCACCAGCTTGGCCAGTTGCCGCCAATAAGCCCAAGCCGACACCCACCCAAAGGCGCCCAGAAACGCGTTCCATACTATGTTCACCATCGACAGATTTGGGCCGATTGCCCCACCAAATAGCGATCATTACCCCAGCAATAACTAAGGCGCAGCCAAGCAATGTACTAGGCGAAAGGGTTTCCCCTAGCCATATATACCCCATACCAGCTGCTATGGGTGCATTGGTGGCAAATACCACAGCGTTACGTCGAGGCCCCATACGTTTAAGGGCTTGCATTAGGGCAGTATCACCAATAAAGATGCCAATAAAACCAGATAAAACAAGCAACCACATACCTGACCAAGACAGGGTATGCCATAAACCAAAGAGGGTGGTTATTACGATCAGTGTAACTCCGGCCATAGTGCTACGATAGCGATTTGTGGCCGTGGCACCAAAGTGATGGACTATGGGTTGGGTGATTAAACCAGTAAGAGCCCATAAAGCGGCAGCGGTAAGAGCCGCCATTTCTGCCAGGGGTAAGTTAGAAATTGTTGTCATAGATGCGCTTCTGTACCGATAATCTTGTGACTAAGGCCGTGCCTTATATGGTTTATTGCCTAACACTAAGTTGAATCCATGCGTACTTTTAAAAAGTTTAGTACAGGATGCTTGAGGGCATAGTCACGTCTAGCATCAACTTGCAGTACCTTAACCAAGTGATAAAGGCAAGAATAAACGCTGAATAGGTATATTATCAACCAGTTAGCTCTGACCCCAGCTTATCGTTATAATATAGTTAGTTTATTGTAAAAGTATTCGAGATTCCGCCATGCACTGTCCTTTTTGCTCCCATCATGAAACTAAAGTGATTGATTCTCGCTTGATGGCCGAAGGTGAACAAATTCGTCGCCGGCGCGGTTGTATGGAGTGTAATGAGCGCTTTACCACCTTTGAAGTGGCTGAATTATTGATGCCTAAAGTAATTAAACAGGACGGCTCCCGCCAACCATTTGATGAAGATAAGCTAAGAGCCGGTATTTTGCGTTCTCTAGAAAAACGCCCCGTCGGTGTTGAGGCCATTGAATCGGCTATTAGTCGGATTAAGCATAAGCTGCGCGCTAGTGGCGAGCGTGAAGTGCCAACCCAATTACTGGGTGAGACGGTGATGGAACAGCTACGTGGGCTTGATGAAGTTGCTTATGTGCGCTTTGCTTCAGTGTATCGCAGTTTTAAGGACCTTAACGAGTTCCGCGCTGAAATAGAACGCCTAGAACAGGAACAAAATGGCTAAGCATCAAGAATATATGCAACAAGCGCTGCAGCAGGCACGCTTGGCTTGGGGTGTTAGCAAACCAAATCCTGCCGTAGGTTGTGTGCTGGTGCGTGATGATATGGTTGTGGGTCAAGGGCATACCCAGGAGCTTGGTCATGCCCATGCGGAAGTGATGGCGCTGAAACAGGCTGGAGCCAATGCTCAAGGTGCCACAGCTTATGTGACTCTGGAACCCTGTAGCCATTATGGCAGAACACCCCCCTGCACTAAAGCCTTGATAAAGGCAGGTGTTGATATGGTCGTTTATGGTTGCGAAGATCCAAATCCACTAGTCGCTGGACGCGGTTTGCAGCAGCTTAAAGAAGCTGGGGTAACAGTTGTTGGGCCAGTTTTGCCAGCAGCATGTGCTGCTATCAATCCTGGTTTTATGCATGCTATGGCCAACGGCAAGCCCTATGTATTTAGCAAACTTGCTTCAAGTCTTGATGGCCGTATTGCGATGGCTTCAGGTGAAAGTCAGTGGATAACAGGTGCCGCTGCTCGGGCACAGGTGCACCTTATGCGGGCCCAAAGTTGTGCTGTTATCACTGGTATCGGTTCGCTTCTGGTCGATAATCCAAGTATGACTTGCCGCCAATCAGAATTGCAGATGGCTGGGGTTAGTGATAAACAATGGGCGCGGATCAAACAACCTTTAAGGGTGGTACTGGATAGTCAGCTACGCGCACCTATAAATGCCAAGATATTTGCGCAGCCTGGGCCAGTGCTTGTTCTTACCTGCATTGATGATATCAGTTTGCATCAGCCTTATCTTGATTTAGGTGTGGAGGTGGCTGTTGTGCCGGGGGTTGAGGGTAAAGTTGATTTAGCCAAGGCTGTGCAATTATTGCAGCAGCGCGGATGCCAGCAACTGATGTTAGAAGCGGGGGCTGGTCTTAATGCTAGCTTTTTGCAGGCTGGCCTTGTAGATAACTTGCAAGTATTTATGGCGCCGAAGTTGCTTGGTGCCGGCGGCAAACCATTATTAGCACAAGATATCGACCACTTAGAGGATGCATGGCAGCTAGCATTTTCACAAGTACAGCAAGTAGGCGAGGATTTATTGCTCAGTATGGATTTGTCTTAAACAAAATCCCTTAAAAAACCGCCAATGTCGCCAATAGCAAGGCTTTAACTACCTATATGAAGGGATTTCTGGCACAATACGCCTCCTGAATCACCGAACCATATGCACTAAGATACGAGCAGCATAGATTAACGCATGTAACTTCGTAAATTTATGTTCCTTGGGATCCAAGAAAAGGGCCATATTATAAAACTATGGCATGTGCTTGAGAGAAAGGTATGCAGATAAATACTACAGTGGAGCTGATCGAAGATCTGCGCCAGGGCAAAATGATCATCCTTATGGATGATGAAGAGCGGGAAAATGAAGGCGACCTGGTTATGGTTGCTGAGCAAGTGCGGCCGGAAGATATTAACTTTATGGCCAAGCATGCTCGTGGGCTAGTTTGCTTAACCCTAACCAGAGAACATTGTGAAAAGTTGGCTTTGCCCCTAATGGTGCAAAGTAATGGCACGGCCTATGAAACTAACTTTACCATGTCTATTGAGGCGGCGGAGGGTGTTACTACGGGAATCTCCGCGGCTGATAGAGCCCATACGATTCGCACCGCGGTAGCGGCTGATGTAGAACCTAGTGATATTGTGCAACCAGGCCACATATTTCCTTTGATGGCTCGGGAGGGCGGCGTCATGACGCGCGCAGGCCATACGGAAGCAGGTTGCGACTTAGCCCGTTTGGCGGGCTTTTCGCCAGCCGCGGCCATTGTGGAAATTATGAATGACGATGGCA
>DNNY01000208.1:6336-6922 GCA_003497765.1 Oceanospirillaceae bacterium | reverse complement strand
GGTTAATAGTTACACAGAATTATTGCCGCTAGACACAATAGTTTATGCCGTTAGATAACAAATAGGGCGGTGTCAAACAAAATGCCTTAGCTCGATTTTGCTAGTGCTTCGAGAATAGGGCAATGGGGCCTATCGTCGCCATGGCAGTTGGCGGCGAGGTAACTGAGTTGTTGGCGTAAACTTTTTAATGTTTGTAGCTTTTTATCAATCGCTGCGATCTTCTCAACTGTTAGGGCTTTTACTTCTTTGCTGGGTCTATTTTTGTCCTGATAAAGAGAAAGTAATTCACGACATTCATCAATGCTAAAATCAAACTGACGTGCTTTAGCAATAAATTGTAGTTCTGCAACGTGTTGATCTGTGAACTTACGGTATCCGGTATGGCTATCTTTACTGGCTTTGATAATACCTATCTCGGTGTAATAACGTACGGTCTTAACAGTTAAGCCCGCTAATTTTGCAGCCTGTCCAATATTCATAGTTTTCCCTTCACTCTCCAGTTACTGGAGAGTTTATACTGCTAGTTAACGAAATCAATCATTAATTATCCCAAATTCTGACATTATCAATCTATTTAATGATGCTT
>DNNY01000208.1:0-6045 GCA_003497765.1 Oceanospirillaceae bacterium | reverse complement strand
ATCAATCTATTTAATGATGCTTTTAGAATGCCTGTGTAGGTGCCACTATGCCGTTGAAAGTAATAACCAAATTTATATTTATGGGCATAATACTATTAGTGTTTGGGTTATTTTTATTAATAAATAATCCAAATTCACTGCTGCAAGAAGATAAGACTCAATTTAAATTACTACCTAACCATAAAGAATTGGTATCCTTAGGAAAGGACGTATATGCCCAACAATGTGCGGCTTGTCATGGTGCCAACTTAGAAGGGCAGGCAAATTGGCGCCAACGTGATAACAAAGGCTATATGCCTGCGCCTCCACATGATGCTAATGGGCATACGTGGCACCACCCAGATGAATATCTGTTTTCTGTCACCAAGTATGGTATTGAGGAAACTCTTGGTAGAGAATACCCAAACAATATGCCAGCTTATAAGACGCTGTTGACTGATAAGCAAATAGTCGCTGTACTGTCTTATATTAAAAGCACATGGCCAGAACGTATACAATACCAGCATGATCAAATAAATATCCGTGCGAAAAACCAATAAAAGGGTCCCCATATGTTTAAAAGATATTTAATGATTTTACTCTTAATACCTATCACAGCCTTTGCCCATTCGCCATTATCTTCTATATCGCCAGCGGCAGATGCGGTATTAGAAACAGCGCCTACAGTTATAGAAATGACCTTTAAGTCCCCAGCAAAATTGATCAAGCTGGAGTTATTTAAAGTCAATGATGAGGTAAAAGATTCGTTGTTTAGTAGCTTGTTTGGTAACGATAATGGCAACGAGGTTACCTTGGAATCTGATGCTCTGATGCAAGAATCGGCAACCCACAATGTTATATTACCACTACTTGAGGCAGGTGCTTACAAGATTTATTGGCGCGCTATAAGCCAAGATGGTCATCTGATTAAAGGCGAGTCAGCATTTCAGATTATTGGTGGCTAGGCAATATGGATATCTGGGTAATTATTGTTCCGCTATTAAGGATGGCGCTCTATGTTGCCACCTTTGGTGCCCTCGGAACTCAATTATTTATATGGCACTTTGGGGGTCATCTTTCTTCCACAGGTCATGCCTACTGCCGACAGCTGATTGCTAATAGCAGTATTTTTGGTGTCATCATTTCGGTTTGTTTGTGGTTATCTGTGGCTGGCAATATGAGTGGCACGATTACTGGCATCTTTGATCCAGTCATGTTGCAGTTAGCTTTTGAAGCTTCAGCAGGGATGGCAGCTTTATTATCCCTTGCGGGCTTTATTTTGTTTTTTGTTGGTGGTGCTGCAACGCATCATTGGTACAGATTATTGCCTGTAATGGGCAGTTTATTATTACTCTTCTCCTTGAGTATCACTGGCCACGTAACCCGAATTGGGTTTATAACGCAGCTCTTATTAGGGGTGCACTTAGTAGGGCTAGCTTATTGGCTAGGCGCACTGTTGCCATTGCGTAAATTGTGTTTGGAGCCAAATAAAACTGTTCTGGTCGAGATAGCTCATCGATTTGGCATATATGCGTTTATTTATATTGGTGCACTGGTATTGTCAGGTGCCACCTATGCCTATTTGCTCTTAGGTAGCTTGTCAGCTTTGGTTACTACCACCTATGGTAATATGCTTTTAGCTAAGATAGGCACAGTGTCAGTATTATTACTATTGGGTGCTATTAATAAATTTAAGCTGGTGCCCTTATTGCGACACGATATGCTAAAGGGAGCTAAAAAACTTTATACCTCCATTCAATGGGAACTCTTTGCCGTTGTCATCATTTTATTTCTCACTAGTTTACTGACGACATCGCTAAACTTACCAATGGCAATGATGGGCGGATAGTTTTTTGTGTTGTAAAAAGTAAGGCACCCGCTCGGTACCTTACTCGTTCTTGTCGAATAGTGTGTGTAACTATCTATGTTTTACTTATGAGAGTGGGGTTGCGCCAGTCTCAATGCGAATAATTTTGCCATCTTTAAGCATATTAACCGCCATTACAGCTTCTTTTGTGCCATCTGGAAAGGTCATAAAGTCGTGCATAATTAAAATTTCATCATTCTCATAAAGGCAACGCGAGCGTTCAAAGGTAAGGTCTTGACTAGCCATCATAATCCTAGCGGTACTCATCCAGTCCTCTTTATTTACTTCAGTGCCAGATTGATGCCGCACAAAAATAAAGTCTTCGTGTAGTAACTCTGCATAAGCATCAATATCTTTATTATCCATAGCTGTTTGTAGCGCTTCATAGAGCATGATGATTCTCCTAATAAGAATATTCTTAGTATTACTATATCAAACTACCCCAAATGCTTGCTCTCTGCAATTAAGTCCTCGTTTTCTCTTTATCGACTATCTAAAATGACTAATAGTTTCAGTTTATTCCTCTTTGAGAAGTTGACTGACAAATTGTTTAAAACCATACCTAAAAAGTAACATTTGACTTAAGGTGTAAAAAATTATTGTGCCATCATGTCGCTTGTAAAATGTTAATGACCTAAATAAAACAATAAAGGCGTTGCCTTTGTTATACACTTTGGCCTGCTAGTGTCAGCCAACACTTAGTTTAGATCAACCAATATAATAATAGGTCTAGCTATGACAAGTTATCGTGACCAGAGGAAAATTGATCCCACCAGAGGACAATACTTTGCGGACTCTTTGGCCAATGACAATGACCGTATGGAAATAGGTCCTACCACTTTAGCATATGCAGAGTGGGAGGCAGCTGGTATTACTTTGCCAAATCTCACGGCAATGCGCGAATATCGTTGGCAGCGTCTAGTTAGTCACATCAATGCCCGTGATTATGGCGCCATTTTATTGTTTGATCCCCTAAATATTCGTTATGGATCTGACTCCACCAATATGCAGTTATGGAACACCCATAACCCGTTTCGTTGCTTAGTGGTTTGTGCCGATGGTTATATGGTGATGTATGACTATGCTGTTGCTAAGTTCCTTTCGACCATGAATCCATTGGTAAATGAGCAGCGCGATGGCGCTGACTTTTTTTACTTTGATCGGGGTGACAAAATTGCCGACGCAGCGGAAAAATTTGCTAAACAAATTGCAGAGTTGGTCCAGCAACATGGTGAGGGTAATCAGCGCATAGGCGTTGATAAGCCTATGTTGCATGCTATTTGGGCTTTAGAAAATAATGGCTTTACTATTTTTCCAGGGGAAGAGTTAACTGAAAAGGCGCGGGCCATTAAGAGTATTGATGAAATTAATGCTATGCGCTGTGCTATTTATGCCTGTGAACAGAGTGTTGAAGCCATGGCTTTAGCAGCCAAGCCAGGCCTTAGTGAAAATGAAATTTGGGCGGTACTCCATGCCGAAAATATCAAACGTGGAGGAGAGTGGATAGAAACCCGCTTGCTGGCCTCGGGGCCGCGCACCAACCCTTGGTTTCAGGAATCTGGCCCCCGTATTGTGCAAAATAACGAAATCTTATCTTTTGATACGGACATGATTGGCCCTTATGGTATCTGTGCTGATCTTTCCCGATCTTGGTGGATCGGGGATGGGCAACCGCGACCAGATATGGTTTTTGCCATGCAGCATGCTTATGAACATATTCAGCAGAATATGGAGATGTTAAAACCAGGTGTCAGTTTGCGCGAGTTATCAGCTCGAGGACATCGTTTGGATGCGCAATTTGAAGCAGGTAAGTATGGATGCATGATGCACGGCGTGGGTTTATGCGATGAATGGCCATTGGTTGCTTATGATGACAAGGTGGTTGAAGGTGCCTTTGATTATGCCTTGGAACCGGGTATGTGTTTGTGTGTAGAGGCATTGGTCGCTCCTGAGGGTGGTGATTTTGCCATTAAACTGGAGGATCAGGTGGTTATCACCGAGAATGGTTATGAAAACCTTACCAAGCTAGCTTTTGATGCCAAACTAATGGGTGAATCATGATGCTGTGGTTAATTCGACCTATCGAGGCTTGAAATCAAGTGTTATAGACCACATTGACAAGTTTTCGGTAACCCAACTTGATAGCCTATGAACAAGCAAGAAAATCGTATTTACAAAGTCATTTTCAGAAATCGCCAAGAAGTATATGAAATCTTCGCCCGCTATGTTTATCCGAGCGATATGTATGGCTTTGTTGAGGTAGAAGAATATATCTTTGGCGAGCGAAGCCAGCTATTGGTTGACCCCAGTGAAGAGCGCTTGCAGGCTGAATTTGCACAGGTGAAACGCTCTTATATCCCTATGCAGGCAATTATTCGCATTGATGAAGTGGAAAAAGAAGGGGTTGCCAAAGTTACAACAGGCGCTACTAATTTAGCTACTTTTCCGGGTGGCAAACACCAGCCAAGCAATAGTTAACGATCACTTCTAAAGACATTCCTATAGCTTTAAATCTGAGTTTTAAAATTTTTAAGCAAAGCCAAAATTGTCTTCTATACTTAACCTGACTTCGGTTTTTTGCTGATATTAGCTGGAGTTGATTAGAGATGAGTTTTGCCTGCCGATGCAGGTGTTTTCTCAGATTTAAGCTTGCATATAGTTTGGGGTGTCCATAGGGCACCCCTTTTTTATGCCCAGCAAAAAAGATCTCGGCCAAATTTCATCCCATGGTGAAAACCGACTAAGCTAAATGATATTTCGAATATGTGGATATAAATGGCTGGGATAGCAGGATTCGAACCTGCGCATGACGGGATCAAAACCCGTTGCCTTACCGCTTGGCGATATCCCAGCAATGTCCAGGGGACGCGAGAGAATGGTGGCTATGACTAGATTCGAACTAGTGACCCCATCATTATGAGTGATGTGCTCTAACCAACTGAGCTACATAGCCATTTCTCTAAGAGATCTCGGCACTACGTGCGTGTTACCGAGGACGCGAATTATTCCTTGTTTTGGTGTTTCTGTCAACAGGCTTTCTCAGAAAACCCTATTGATTTAACTGTTTTTTTTGCCCTTACTAAGGGTCTGATAATGGTCTTAAGTAAGCACCCAATATCAGCATAAAAAATGCTCTAAAGACGTCTATACATTAAAGCGAAAATGGATCACATCACCATCCTTAACTGTGTACTCTTTGCCCTCCAAGCGCCATTTCCCAGCTTCTTTGGCACCTTGCTCACCATTACCAGCAATATAGTCGTCATAGGCGACTACTTCAGCCCGAATAAAGCCTTTTTCAAAGTCTGTATGAATTTTACCCGCGGCTTTGGGGGCAGTGGCACCCACAGGAATTGTCCAAGCACGGACTTCACTAGGACCTGCGGTAAAATAGGTCTGTAATCCTAGTAGTGAATAGCCAGCACGAATAACCCGATTAAGACCGGGTTCATCCATACCCATATCTTCTAAAAACTCGATTCGTTCGTCATCTTCTAGTTCGCTGATTTCTGCTTCTAATTTATTGCATATGGGCACTACCACGGCGCCTTCTTCCTCGGCGATGGCTTTGACCGCATCAAGGTAGGGATTATTGTCAAAGCCCTCTTCATCCACATTGGCAATATACATGGTCGGCTTGATGGTAAGCGGGTTTAATTGTTTTAGCACTGTCAGTTCATCATCGCTAAGATTGAGTGTGCGCAGCGGTTGCGCTTCGTTGAGATGAGGAATAATTTTTTCTAATACAACGGCCAATGCCTTGGCGTCCTTATCGTTGCCTTTGGCAGCTTTGCTGGCTCTTTGCAGGGCTTTTTCGGCACTTTCAAGGTCGGCTAGTGCCAATTCAGTGTTGATGACAGCTATATCATCAGCAGGGCTGATCTGGCCTTCAACATGAATAACATTGGCATCGTCAAAACAGCGAACCACATGGGCAATAGCATCGGTTTCTCGGATATTGGCAAGAAATTGGTTGCCTAGGCCCTCGCCTTTAGATGCGCCGGCAACGAGACCTGCGATATCAACAAACTCCATACTGGTTGGAATAAGTTTTTCCGGCTGGACTATTGCGGCAATTTTATCTTGGCGAACATCGGGTATGGGAACAATTCCGGTGTTGGGTTCGATGGTGCAAAACGGGAAATTTTCGGCACCGATACCCGCTTTGGTCAGTGCGTTAAATAGGGTTGATTTACCCA
>DNNY01000025.1 GCA_003497765.1 Oceanospirillaceae bacterium | reverse complement strand
ATATGGCCCCGCAGGATCAAATTTAACAGCCGTAAAGCCAAGTTCTTTATTAGCTATAGCGCACTCTGCTGCCAGCTCTGGGCTGTCATAGTTATATTGGCCGTTTTTATCAACTGGATATAAGTAGGTATAACTCCTTAACTTATCAAAAACCTTACCACCGATTAGTTCGTAAACGGGTTTATCGCAAGCTTTACCAATAATATCCCAGCAGGCCATTTCTAGACCACTAAAGGCACCCATCATGGTTAAATCTGGACGTTGGGTAAAGCCACTGGAATAACACTCACGATAAAAGCGTTCTATATGGTGGGGATCATGCCCCTGCAGATAACGTTCAAATACATCTTTAAGTGCTTGCTCCATCACATTCGGATGAAATGTGGAGGCATAGACTTCACCAATACCAGTAATGCCACAACGGGTTGTAAGGGTTACAAAGATCCAGTACATACCACCAATATAGGGTGGTGGAACGGCCACAATATGCGTTTCTAGGCGCTCTATTTGCATAGCTGACTACTCTTTTTTTATTGTCAGTTTACCCTTTGATTAAATGAGCTACCATTATTTTTTATTAGTTTTTAAGGTAAAATAAACATTGGCTAATTGCATTCACTTGGAGATCACCCATGCCAAAAAATCTGGCTTTAACGTTACTGCTGCTGAGTGGGGGTTTGATGCTTATTGAGCGAGCCACGGCATTAGTTTCAACGTTAGTTGGGAAACTATACTGTGGTGCCGATTATATGCAGCCCGTGGATGGCTATATTGGTACTATGTCCTGTGGCTTTAATAGTGACGTGTATGTCACCATAGCACTATTTACCACCATGTTTATTGGTATGTTTGGCTTTATTTTCGGCGCTATGCGCGCACAACCTGAGGATGAGCAGGAATAAATTGTTAGACTTTAGTTTGGCTTAATAAAGCTGTGTAACTTTATCTTAGGCAAGGCGTTTCTCAAGTATAGCAACACTATGATATTGGCCAAACTTAAAGCCTGACTCATCAAGCATACCGACCTCTGCAAAGCCAAACTTCTTATGTAGGCCAATAGATTGATCATTGGGCAAGGTGATCACTGCATATAACCGATGAAAGTTTTCTTCTGCCTTAGCTAATAAGTTTTCATACAGTGCGCTACCCGTACCTTTGAGCGCTTCTTGATTAGTATAAATCGTGACTTCTGCTGAGCGTTGGTAGGCTGTTTTGGGTCGAAAAGGGGCAGTATAGGCAAAGCCAACAACCCTATCTTCGAGGGTCGCCACCAATATCCTGTGGTTGCTTTTATGCAACCCACTAAACCATTGCTCACGTTGTGAAATAGGCCATGGTTGCTCATCAAAGGTAATTACCGTATTTTCAATATAGAAATTGTAGATATCATTAATGGCCCCTAAGTCAGTGACCATAGCCTGACGAACAATAGTGCGAGAGTTAGACATTTATACTGATCCCACTTTATTAACCAAGCGTTTAGCGCTTTGTTGATGGCGGCTGATTAAAGTTTCAATATCCAAATCCATTATGCTGCCATCTCGCACTCGCCACTGGCCCTGAACCATAACGGCATCGGCTTGGTGAGCGCCACATAGCAATAAAGCAGCCAAAGGATCATGACTGCCACTAAAGCGCATATCATCCAGTTTAAAACAAGCAATGTCGGCTTGTTTGCCTACTGCTAAACTACCGATATCATCACGGCCTAGCATTTTCGCACTGCCTTCTGTGGCCCAACGGAAGGCATCAAAATGACTGACATCAGCACCATATTTTAAGCGTTGTAAATACAGTGCTTGTCTGACTTCTTGCATCATATTGGAGCCATCATTAGAGGCCGAACCATCAACCCCAAGCCCAACTGGGCTGCCAGCTGCTTCTAGGGCTCTTACTGGTGCCATTCCTGAGGCTAACATCATATTGGAAGTAGGGCAGTGACAAATGCCAGTGCCTGCAGCGCCAAGGCGGGCTATTTCATCGTCATTAAAATGTATGCCATGGGCTAACCAAGTTCTGTCATTAAGCCAATTGACACTGTCTAGATAATCAATGGTTCGCATGCCAAACCGTTGCAGACAAAAATTTTCTTCATCAATGGTTTCAGCTAAGTGAGTGTGCAACATAACTTGCTTCTCTGCTGCCAACTTGGCCGTTTCTCGCATTAACTCTGGGGTGACAGAAAACGGTGAGCAAGGTGCTAATGCGACTTGTAACATACTGCCTGGGCTAGCATCATGATAACGTTGAATCACGCGTTCACTATCAGCCATGATGGCTGATTCAGTTTGTACAGTGGACGCAGGTGGGAGCCCACCATCGTCCTGACTTAAACTCATAGAGCCTCGAGTCATGGTCATACGCAGCCCCATTTCAACGGCGGCTTGGGCCTGAATATCCATGGCATCAGTAATACCTTGGGGGAACAGGTAATGATGATCAGCCGCTGTCGTACAACCGGATAAAAGTAACTCGGCAAGGGCCAAACGCGTTGACTCGTAAACCATTTCTGGCTCTAAACCTGCCCATACTGGATAAAGACTCTTGAGCCAGTTAAACAGCGGTTTATTTAGGGCTTGGGGAAGGGCACGGGTTAAGGTTTGGTAGAAATGATGATGACCATTAATCAGGCCAGGTATAACCACCCATTGACTAGCATCAATAATACTATCGCAATCCTTACTTGGTTCTTGTCCTGCGCCAATAAGCTCGGCAATAATGCCATTTTCAATAACCAAACCATGTTCAGCCTGATTAGCTAAGATGGCCTGCGGGTTTTTCAGCCATATGCGCTTTGCTTTAGTCATGTATATTTGTCTATATGATCAACATTTAAAAAAATTGAGCTTAGTGTAACAAACCAGTAACTAAGCAACCATCATATATTTATTACTATTTATAGCCTCTGGCCCACAAAATTGTCCCCACGAGAATGACCGCTAGGGGAATGCACATTAAATTAATGGCTTGCCAACTCGTTAAGGTTAATAACCAGCCAGCGGAAAGGGATGCGATGGCTTGTAAACCAAATACCAAAAACTCATTTAATGCCTGTGCCTGATATTTTTCGTTCTCACGATAACAGGTTATAAGCAGGGCTGTGCCGGCCACAAAGAGAAAATTCCACCCCACACCCAAAAGTACTAGGCCAATCCAGTAACCAATAACAGATTGGTCAAATTGACTGACAAGAATACAGGTAAGTAAAGCGGTAACGCCAAATAACATAATCTTATGATGGCCATAGCGGCCAATCAGTTTGCCGGTAAAGAGAGAGGGTAAAAACATACCCACAATATGCCACTGAATGACAATACCAGTGTGGTGCAAACTATGGCCGTCCACAATATGCATACTAATGGGTGTGGCAGTCATAAGAAAACTCATCACTGCATAACTAACCCCAGAAGCCATAATGGCGAGGATAAAGTTAGGTTGCCTAGCAAGAGTAGTTAGAGAACGACCCTGTGTTGGGCGAGTAGTTGCTGCTGGTTGATAATCTTCTAACCAAAATAGGATCAATGCGGGCATTAGTACCATTATGGAAAGTGCTAGATAAGAACCAACAAAGGTACTTGCTGGCCATAGATCTTTGGTTAAATTAGCTATATTCGGCCCTAAAAAAGCACCCGCTATACCAGCTAATAGAATCGCTGAAATTGCTTGTGGGGCATATTTTGCTGCTACGCTTTCGGCGGCGGCAAAACGATATTGATGCACAAAAGCAACGCTGATGCCCATGCCAAAGCAGACTAAACAATATACCCCAAAGCTATTAGTAGCAATTGACCAAGCCCCAATTAGGCACATACCACTGGCAAAACAAGCGGCGCCAATAAAGCCTAAGCGACGGCCATAGATACTGGCAAATATACTAGCTGGAATGGTGCCGCAAGTTACCCCTACAATCATTAGTGCCACAGGTAAAGTGGAAAGAATAGGCGCAGGTGCTAATAGTCCACCAATGATTCCCCCTAAAAAGATCGTTACATTGGTGCCAGTAAAGGCAAATATTTGAGCTAGGCAAAGTAGCCATACATTGCGGGATAAATGGGGCAATAGCATTATTCTGACCAGCTGTAGATTAAAGACTTATGCTAACTGATTAGATAGGCCAATGCACTAGCCAGTTAAGTAGTTAGAAACCTCTTTAGCCCCCATCAGTATTGTACCTAAACACTATTCATGTTAGTTTGAAACAAACGTTTTAAACAAAAATAAGTAAACAGGAATTACTCGTGAAGAAAACCACAGTTGAGCGTATTCTTGATGTTGCTGAGGTTGAATTTGGTGCCCATGGGTTTGTGGAAACCTCGTTACGCACAATCACTAGCAAAGCGGGTGTCAATCTGGCGGCGGTAAATTATCATTTTGGGTCTAAAAAAGGCCTTATTCAGGCGGTTACAGACCGTTTTTTTGATCCCCTTTCCGTTGGTTTAAAAACCCAATTACATGCTGCCTCCACCATCCAAGTTAGTCACCATGAAGCCCTAACCAAATTATATGAAGGTTTATTACACGAGGCATTACGCATTGCTCGTGGCAATCCTACTCGTTTAATCCTCTTGGCGCGCTTGATTAATTCGGCCTATAGCCAATCACAAGGTCATTTGCGGAAGCATTTAACGCACCAATATGGGCCCGTATTTATGCTCTTTATGCAAGCCATTCGTAGCCATATGCCAGCCATGGATCATGAGCAGTTTTTCTGGCGCTTTCACCAATTATTAGGCATGATGGTATTTACCCTCTCAAATAGCGATGCATTAATGGCTATTTGTGAAGCTGAATACCATCAACAGCGCGCTTTACCTGAAATTTTGCAACAACTGATCACAACCCTAGTTTCGGCTTCGGAAGCACCTGTCGTTGCCATCGAGAACTTAGCTTAAGGAGAATGGACCCCATGCTTGAAGAATTCAATTCGCTATTTAACGGTCTTGAGGGCTACCAATTACTGTTAAAAATAGTGCTTTTGTTGCTGCTCGTGATCTTGGCCCAGTGGTTAACAGGGCGGTGGATGCACCGTTTTGCTGCCAGTGAAGAAAAGCTGGATTTGGCTTTATTACAGTCAGCTCGTAGGCCATTGTTAGCTGGTTTATGGTTTTTGGGTATAAGCTGGATAGGTGAAGTCCTTACTGGTGCTTATACCGTTTGGGTAGCGAGCTTATTAAGCACTATTAGAGAACCTGTATTAGTTATTTTTATCACTTGGTTTTTATTGCGTCTAATTAATGTTTTACAAGCTGTTTTACTCTGTCCATCAGCCAACCGTATTGCCTGGGATGCCGTGACTGCCGAGGCTGTTGGTAAGTTATTAAAAATCTTTTTAGTGGTTAGTTCTATACTTATTTTAATGCAACTATTTGGCTTGTCTGTTTCAGGTGTTTTGGCCTTTGGTGGTGTCGGTGGTATTGCCTTTGCGTTTGCTGCAAAGGATATGTTGGCTAACTTTTTTGGTGGTTTAATGATCTATATGGATCGACAATTTGGGGTCGGAGACTCGATACGCTCACCAGATAAAGATATTGAAGGTACCGTTGAACATATTGGCTGGCGAGTAACACGTATAAGGACTTTTGATAACCGGCCTTTGTATGTGCCTAATTCCACCTTTGCTAATATTGCCGTAGAAAATCCATCGCGCATGCGAAATCGCCGTTTTTATGAAACCTTTGGCTTACGCTATGCTGATCGTGCTCAGGCTGATGTCATTGTTGCTGATATCAAAGCCATGCTATTGGCTCACCCTGAAATCGATACTGAACAAACCTTAATGGTAAATGTAAACCAATTTAACCAACATAGTGTTGATTTCATTGTTTACTGTTTTACTAAAACCACGGTATGGACAGAGTTCCATATTATTAAGCATGAGTTGTTACAGACTATTGCTGTCATTGTTGAACAGCATGGTGCAGAGTTTGCGTTCCCAACGCAAACATTGTTTGTTAATCAAGCAGCAACTGATAGTAATGATGGTAGCTAAGCAATATATTTTTGCATATGGCAGTTTGATAAATAGTGCCAGTCGCCGTGTTACCGGGACTGCAGGTAACTCGATACCAGTAAGAGTGCAGGGGCTTAAAAGGTATTGGGTAAGTTTTGCTGGCACCAATATGCGCGCTGTGGGCGTAAGGCCAGATAAAGATAGTGATTGTAATGGTGTGCTGTTTGAAGTGCCTCAGGAAGAATTAGCAAAGTTTGATATTCGTGAGCGCGGCTATGTTCGTCATACCTTGTCACAAGAACAAGTTAGTTATCTATTACCTGGGCAGTATAAGTTGTCTGATGATAATACAATCTGGGTGTATATCTACCCTGAAGACCCCCATAAAGCCCAGTTTAATCCCATTTCCCAAGCCTATTTAGATGTTATTTTATTAGGTTGTCTGGAAGTGGATGAGAGCTATGCTAGAGAGTTTCTAGAGACTACTCATTTATGGCAAGATTGGCATAATGATCGTCTGCAACCAAGGTACCCAAGAGCGATAAAGCATCATCAACAACATCGTTTAGATGCTTTGCTAGCGACATGCTGTGACGAATTTACAGCGCGATATAACTAATGGGCTATTGGCCTTCAATTGTCACATTTGTGGCTGTTTCTAAGGGACTTATGATCACCCCGGACTGAGAGGGTTGCTGTGAGGCATCGGCCTGATTTTCTGGCCTTGGTAAAGGCCCGATTTTAGGTGTGTAAGGATCAAAACGAACCAACATAACCAAATTTGGATGATCTAGATAATGCAGTTCCTTGCTGCGCATTTTTCGCTTCTGTTGCATAGTGAAGCGCTGGCTGATTTGCGCTTGTTTGTAGGGGATATCCAAAAATAAATTGAGTTGATTATCAGCAGGCATGGCCTCTGAGATAAA
>DNNY01000097.1 GCA_003497765.1 Oceanospirillaceae bacterium | reverse complement strand
CTGAAACCGATGATAAGGTAACGCCTTTAACTTTCTAATTCACAAGCTTATTGTGAATATAGATGGAACAGATTAAGTTGGAGTCCAATATAACATTGCCGGCCACTGAGTTGGAAGTATTGGACCCCAATGGTCTTACGGACAAGCAGTTGCTTGCCCAAGCTCGTGATAAGGCTATTATGCTATTAGCTAGGCGCGAGCATTCACGTTTGCAACTAGCTTACAAACTTAATCATTATCGTGATTTTGTAGATATTGAAGCCTTGTTGGATGACTTAGCTGATTTAGACCTGCAAAGCGATAGGCGTTATGCAGGTATGCTAGTGCGTAGTAAAGCCCAAGCAGGTTATGGTTTGGCGCGCATACGCCAATGGGCAAAACAGTATGGACTAAGTAGTGAACATCTTGCCTTGGCAATCGAAGAAGAGAATCATGATTGGTTTGCCTCTGCTTTGCGTCAACGGCAAAAGCACTTCGGTATGCTACCACCGGGGACTATGCAGGATAAGGCGAAACAGATGCGTTATCTTTATAATCGGGGGTTTTCCCAAGACCAAATCCAGTATGCCGTTGATGTAGCGTCTGAATGGATTGGAGATTAGCTTAAAATTTTTAATGACATCTATAGTAAATCGATACTTCCGCTACGCTAAGCTATTACATTGGTATTATCGTACCCTCCTTTTTGACAGAAAATAGTCTAAAACCCTCAAAAAATGGGCCTAATTAAAGCCTGTTCTATCGCTTGAAAGGTACTTCTCGTTATATACTTACGCTTTTGTATTTTTTGACTTGGCTATATGCTCGTTGCTGGGCACAGTAAAGTCAACTTTATTGCTAATAAGCGAGATTCAGAATGAAAAGTGCCGAAATTAGACAGGCGTTCCTTGATTACTTTAGTAAACAGGGACACGAGGTAGTTCGCAGTAGCTCCTTGGTTCCAGGTAATGACGCGACTCTGTTGTTCACCAATGCCGGCATGGTGCAATTTAAAGATGTGTTTTTAGGAGACGAAAACCGTGCCTATAAACGCGCGGTTACTTCCCAGCGCTGTGTGCGTGCCGGTGGCAAGCACAACGATTTAGAAAACGTTGGTTATACTGCTCGCCATCATACTTTCTTTGAAATGATGGGTAACTTTAGCTTTGGTGATTATTTTAAAACCGATGCCATTAAGTTTGCTTGGCATTTCCTTACTGATGTTCTCGGTTTGCCCGAGGAAAAACTTTGGGTCACCGTCCATCATTCTGATGCTGAGGCAGAACAGATTTGGTTTGAAGAGATTGGCATCAGTAAAGAGCGCTTTTCGCGTCTTGACGAAGATAATTTCTGGTCTATGGGTGATACGGGTCCATGTGGTCCTTGTTCTGAAATATTTTATGACCATGGTGAAGATATTTGGGGTGGGCCTCCAGGTTCGCCAGAAGAGGATGGTGATCGTTATATAGAAATCTGGAATATGGTGTTTATGCAGTATAACCGTGCCCCAGATGGAACGATGACACCATTACCCAAGCAATCTATTGATACAGGTATGGGCTTAGAACGTTTGGCTGCTGTGCTCCAAGGTGTGCACTCAAATTATGAAATTGATATGTTTCAGAATCTGTTGTCAGCGACAGCTAAAGTTGTTGGCACTGAGGATTTAGAGAACAAATCCTTAAGGGTTATTGCTGATCATATTCGCTCCGTATCTTTCTTAATCGTTGATGGTGTGCAGCCCTCCAACGAGGGTCGTGGTTATGTATTGCGCCGTATAATGCGTCGTGCCATTCGTCATGGCAACAAGATGGGTGCGGTTGATAGCTTTTTGCATAAGTTAGTAGCCCCTCTGGTTGGTGAAATGGGTGAAGCCTATCCCGAGCTTACTGACGCACAAGCACGGGTAGAAAAGACCATCCTTAAGGAAGAGCAACAGTTTGCCAAAACCCTTGATCAGGGGATGCGGATTTTAGAAGCGGATTTGCAAAAACTTAAAGGTAATCAGATTCCCGGCGCGACGATTTTTAAACTCTATGATACCTATGGCTTCCCTGTTGATTTAACTGGTGATATTGCTCGCGAACGTGATCTTGAGTTAGATATGGCAGGCTTTGAAGCGGCCATGGAAGAACAACGTCAACGGGCACGCAGTGCTAACGCTTTTGCTGTTGACTATAGTCAGTCACTTAATCTTGAAGGTGAAACCCAGTTTAATGGTTATTCTTCCTTGACCGATAACAGTGAAGTATTAGCGGTGTTACAGGATGGTGGAGAAGTCTCTGAAGCCATCACCGGTAGTCAGGTGCAAGTGGTGTTAGCCAACACAGCTTTTTATGCTGAATCAGGTGGTCAAGTTGGTGATCAAGGTGCCATTACTTGGCAAGGCGGTAAGATGTTGGTTACCGATACCCAGAAGCAAGGTGGACACTTTGTACACACTGGTGAGATTGCTGAAGGTAACTTGGTAAAAGGATTAGCAGTGACAACTCATGTTGATGCAGCTAAGCGTAAGGCATCGGCGGTAAATCACTCGGCTACGCACCTTTTGCACGAAGTATTAAGACAAGTCTTGGGTGACCATATTACCCAGAAAGGTTCTCTTGTAGACCCAGAACGTTTGCGTTTTGACTTCTCCCATAGTGAGCCTGTTTCTGCTGCTGAAATAGCTGAGGTAGAGGCCCGCGTTAATGCTGAGATTAGAAGTAATACAGCCGTTCAATCCGCCACTATGGGTTTAGATGAGGCCAAGGAAGCTGGCGCTATGGCCTTATTTGGCGAAAAATATGGCGAAGAGGTGCGTGTTATTACCATGGGTTCGGAGAGCAATGATAAGCCCTTTTCCCTAGAGCTTTGTGGTGGTACCCATGTTGAACGTACGGGTGATATAGGTGCTTTTGCTATCGTTGCTGAATCAGGTATTGCCGCTGGCGTGCGACGCATAGAAGCATTAACAGGCGCAGCTGCTTCGGCTTGGTTATCAGGTAATAGCCAGACAGTTAGTAGTTTGGCCAGTTTGGTGAAATCGGGTCGTGATCAGATCACTGACAAGGTGCAAGGCTTATTAGATCGCAATCGTCAATTAGAGCGTGAACTAGAGCAGTTAAAGGTCAAACTTGCTGCCTCACAGGGTGCCGAGTTGGTTGAACAGGCAGAAGAGATCAATGGCGTGAAGGTGTTGATTACTGAATTGCAGGGTGTTGAGCCGAAAGCTCTGCGCGATACCATGGATCAATTGCGCAATAAATTAGGCTCAGGCGTCGTTTTGTTAGCCGTAAAGACCGGCGATAAAGCAAGTATTGTGGCTGGTGTTAGTAAAGATATGGCAGGCCGTGTTAAAGCCGGTGATCTGATTCGTTTTACTGCTGGGCAGATGAATGGTAAAGGTGGTGGTCGGCCTGATATGGCCCAAGGTGGTGGTGAAGCAGCCATGTTAGCCACAGCTCTTGAGAGCGTGAAGCCTTGGTTGCAGGATAATCTAACCTGATTTCATAAAATTAGTTATTAGTTAAGGTAAGTTAAACCTATGGCATTGTATGTGCAAAAATACGGTGGTACTTCTGTTGGTTCGATAGAGCGCATCAGGGGTGTGGCCGAGAAGGTAAAAGGGTTTCGTGATAACGGTCATGATGTCGTTGTCGTTGTGTCTGCAATGAGTGGTGAAACCAATCGTTTGATTGGTTTAGCTGGTGAAATACAAACACAGCCAGACCCTCGGGAAATGGATGTTCTGGTTTCCACTGGTGAACAGGTCACCATAGCCTTATTGTGTATGGCCTTAAAAGAAAGTGGGTGTGACGCTCGTTCTTATACTGGTGGTCAGGTAAAAATCCGCACTGATTCTTCCCATATGAAAGCCCGCATTCAAGAGATTGATGTGGATAATATGCGCGCTGACTTGAAACAAGGTCGGGTTGTAGTTGTGGCTGGTTTTCAGGGTGTCGATGAGCAAGGTAATATTACTACTCTGGGGCGCGGCGGATCTGATACCACAGGTGTTGCTTTGGCAGCTGCATTAAACGCTGATGAATGCCAAATTTATACAGATGTTGATGGCGTATATACAACTGACCCAAGGGTAGTAGAAGGCGCACAACGTCTTGATGAAATTACCTTTGAAGAAATGTTAGAAATGGCGAGCCTTGGTTCCAAGGTTCTGCAAATACGAGCAGTTGAGTTTGCTGGTAAATACAATGTACCACTACGTGTGCTGCACAGTTCTCAGGAAGGTCCTGGAACATTGATTAATATCGAGAGTGATAAAAAAATGGAACAACCTGTAATTTCTGGAATTGCCTTTAATCGCGATGAAGCTAAGCTAACCATTACTGGTGTGCCTGATATCCCTGGGGTTGCCTCAAAGATACTGTCCCCTATTAGTGCAGCGAATATTGAAGTGGATATGATCCTGCAAAATATTGGTGCTGGTGGGCTAACAGATTTCACCTTTACTGTGCATCGCAATGACTATGCTAAGGCCAAAGCAGTGTTAGATGAAACTGCAAGTTCTTTGGGAGCTAATGGCACTGATGGGGCTGATAATATTGTTAAGGTATCTATTGTGGGTGTCGGTATGCGTTCCCATGCCGGTGTTGCTAGCACTATGTTTGATTGCCTTGCAGAGGAAAATATTAATATTCAGATGATCTCGACATCGGAAATTAAGGTCTCTGTTGTGATTGCTGAAAAGTACCTTGAATTGGCAGTAAGGGCATTGCATTCAACCTTTAATTTGGATAAAGAAGCAGTTGAAGAATCCATATAAAATGCTATCATCATCTGTCCCCCTATAACAAACTGTTATAGGGCGGCAAAATTATAAATCGCCACGAAAGCAAAATACGGGAAAGCGCGTTTCTTTAGCGGATAAAAGCGCCTATAACTAAAAAAGGAGTTCCCATTATGTTAATTCTTACACGACGTGTAGGTGAGACGTTGATGGTCGGTGATGAGGTCACTGTCACTGTGTTGGGAGTAAAGGGTAATCAGGTTCGCATAGGGGTAAATGCTCCGAAAGACGTGGCTGTTCACCGCGAAGAAATTTATCAACGTATTCAAAACGAAAACGCCAAACAAGACACTGAAGAATAAGTTTTAAAAAAGCGTAATTCATTGAAAATAACGCTTTTATTTGCCTAAAGCTTAAGGTAATATACGCGCTCTTTCGGAGAGGTGGGTGAGTGGCTGAAACCAGTTCCCTGCTAAGGAACCATACTCTTACGGGTATCGAGGGTTCGAATCCCTCCGTCTCCGCCACTACATCAATAAAAACAATGCCTTATTAGGGTAAATTAATCCTACCCACCTTTCTACCCAGCTTTAAAACGTACCTAATCTTTTCGAATGACAATTTAAAACCAGCGGTCCATAGAAACTTGCGTGAAGAATCAAACTGAATTGTCGATAGTCGGTTGGCGAGAACTAATTCTGTTACCCGATTTTACTGACGTTCCAATTAAGGCAAAAATAGATACGGGGGCTCGTACTTCGGCGATACACGCAAAGCAAATCGAGAGCCTTGATAGGGAAGGTCATCGCTGGGTTCGATTTTTGCTCGATCTTGGCGAAAGGTATGGCAAACCAATGGTTGTTGAAGCGCCTCTAAGTGACAAACGCATGATTACTAGCTCGAATGGGGAATTTGAGGAACGACTAATAATCAAAACCTCACTAGTGCTAGGCGAACATAGCTTCCAAGCGGAGTTTAGTTTGGCCAACAGATCAAAGATGATGTTTCCAATCCTTATCGGTCGCGCTGCTCTGAACCAACGCTTTATCGTAGATCCAAATTGTTCATACGTCCTTTCTTCAATGTCTGGAAATTAATTGTAAAACAGCCAAGGATAAATCCAAATGAGAATTGCTATGCTAGCTCGCAATCCAGATCTTTATTCGCACAAACGGCTAGTCCAAGCGGCTGAACTGCGCGGGCACTCACTCGACATTCTCAACACATTACGCTGTACAGTACATATCGCGAGCCACCGGCCAGAAGTTTTCTATAATGGAGAGCCAACGATCGGCTACGACGCCATTATTCCGCGTATCGGTGCGTCAATCACTAACTATGGCCTTGCGATCCTACGCCAATTTGAAATGCGCGGTTGTTGGCCCTTGAATGAGAGCGTTGCGATAGGTCGTAGTAGGGACAAGCTACGCAGCATGCAGATCCTTGCCAAACACGGGTTGGGTTTGCCTCTCACAGCCTATGCCAACGATCCCAAACAGGCTGAGCAGATTATCAAGGCGGTCAATGGTCCGCCAGTAGTGATCAAACTTCTTGAGGGGACACAAGGAATCGGTGTAGTTCTTGCTGAGACTATGTCGAGTGCCAAATCCGTGATTGAGGCGTTCCGCGGAGCGAATGTGAATATATTGGTGCAAGAATTTATCGAAGAAGCGGGTGGCACAGACATCCGCGCATTG
>DNNY01000200.1 GCA_003497765.1 Oceanospirillaceae bacterium | reverse complement strand
TATAGGTCATACATAAACCCACCAAGCCATACCCCTATAAAACTTCCCAACTGATGGGAAAAGAACACTATGCCGTATAGGGTACCCATATAACGCAGGCCATATATTTGAGCCACAAGGCCTGAAGTTAAGGGCACTGTTGCTAACCATAAAATCCCCATAACTAGTGAAAAGATAACCACACTTGACGGTGTTATAGGCATCAAGATAAAAATAGCCGCCACAAAAGTACGTAAGGTGTATATCAATGCCAATAAATACTTCCGAGAGTAATAATTACCTAACCATCCAGCCAAAATAGTACCAGCAATATTGGTCACCCCGACCAAAGCAATAGCCCAGGCACCTAGACTTGAGGTTGAATTAATATTCAATGAGCTAAGCAGGCTATCTGGTTCAATAGCACTACATACTTCTGTTATAAAGGCTGGAAAGTGAGCTGTTAAAAAAGCCAGCTGATAACCACAGGAAAAAAAGCCTACGAATATCAGCAGAAAAGGTCTATCGCCTAAAGCACGGTTTACAGTATTAATAATACTTTCATCAAGTTGGGTTTTAACTTGTTGACTATGCTCTGGCGCCTTTAATAATGGTAACAACAGTATCGGCAACAGAACTAACAAAGCCATAAACATAAATACTGATTGCCACGGCCAATGGTTAAGCAGTGCTTGAGCAATAGGTGGCCCTATTACCTGTCCTGCAGAACCGGCAGCCGTCGCTATACCAAGAGCTAATGATCGATGTTTAGCTGGGGTCGCCCGCCCTACTATGGCTAAAATAACGCCAAACCCCGTGCCAGCAATACCAAAACCTACCATAATCTCTAACAGATGATGCTGACCTGGGGTAATGGCATAGGACGAAAGTAATAAACCGAAAGCATATAAGATAGCACCCAAGAAGATGGCGAGCCTATCACCGAACTTTTCACCAATAGCAGCAAAGATTGGTTGGCCTACACCCCAAGCCAAATTCTGAATGGCTATAGCTAAAGAAAAATCAGCGCGCAGCCAACCAAGATCATTAGCAATGGGAATTTGAAATAAACCAAAAGATGAACGTACGGCAAAGCTGATTAGCAAGATAATGCCACCGGCTATTAATACTGGGGTAAACAGCGTGTTATTGTTTGTCATCTGTTTAAACGCCCCCATGGTTTAAATTTCTATATAGAATGCTAAGAAACATTGCCAATATAGAAAGCAATCAAGCAACTGATAAAACCTATCCAATGCTGGGCTAGAGGAAGAACAATGATAAGGTTTATCAGAACAATGAAGTATAACTGATACTAAAGACCTGACTGCGCCAGTTACCTTCTACTATATTTTGTGCTTGGTTACTAATACTATGCTGACCATTTTTAATTTTCATGTGCATAGTATTGTAGTGTAAGTTTAGGTAACTATCCGATAACCAATAAGAAATCCCGATACCAAAGCGCTCACCAGAGCCATCTCCTGATTGTGTAATTGGGTCAATATTAGATAGCTCTTGACTCCCCTGCCAATCCAGCGAAGCATTATAATGTGCCAAATGCTGTTCCCATTCTAGCAGTAGGGTCAATTTACCACTGTGTAGGCGAGCATCTAGGCCGATCCAAGGGCCACTAAACTGACTCTGCCAATGACCAATATCATCAACACTCTGGCCTTGATTAAGCATGCATACTTGAGAGCCTGCCCCTTGACATATTGTTTGATTGGCATTGGGTAATCGAAGATGTTGAGCATGGCGGGAGTAACCGACTAAAGGTGTAATAGCTACCTGCTCTTGCCAACGCCATTGATGACCAATCGCAAAACTACTATCCCGAGTGCTACCGCGAACACTGCCATGTTCTAACCTAGACCATAGGTCACTGGGCGAAGCATTACTAGCACTGGTGTGTTGAGCTTGACCAGAGTAAACCCAACCATGGTCATAATAACCCTTAACATACCAACCATGATCACCCACAAAGCGATAGCCAAGACGCAATTCATGAATATCGACGTCTTGCTTAGTTAGCTTGGTAGTTTCACCAGCTAATGGAGCAGTCAACAAGCCATCAATAGCAAGATTAAGATTATCCGTGCGCGTACCATAACCAAAATCGAGCTTATATTGCCATGCTTCAACTGCTACGGCAGGAGCACTAACAACAACTGCCCATGTGAATAAACTGACTAATAACAATCTCACAGTCTACCCTCACGTTGCAATAGATAACTTTCGCCCTGTTTAGAGGTAGCAATAAGTGACAATAAACCCTTAAGCTGAGCTGGTATTTCAGCTGCAGGTTGTACCTTTAGGTCAGTACGCCAGCTGGTTTTTTGCAGGGTCAGGCTACCATCCACTTGCATGGGTGGGTTGGGGAAATTTATATTTAACACAAACATTTCTTCTGCAACCTCAGCAGTCTCGTTACTAGCTAGTTCCAATTTACCATCAAGCAAGAGAGGCGTCATGGTTAAATGTCCAACATTATCGGCAAACGCCATAGCCAATAAATCAACATCAATATTAGCTCCTTGCGGCACCGCAATGTTGGGTGGAAAACCCTTCTGTTGCTGCTCCAAAAAGACTATAGCTGGTATCTTACCATGCATACGCCCAGATATTCTGGGAAGGTCTTGCACTGGTATAAGTTCTTTAGGCATATGGGACAGATTGATGTCTACACTTAAATCAGTAAATTCCATACCACCATGAAACACAGGGATATACATCTGACCTTGGGCTGATATAAAAGGTGATTTCATCACGGTATTAAAACTTAGCCATTGCCCTGCAAAAATTTTAGGTGCCCAAGTTAATGACAATTTCTCTACTGGCAGCCCCAGATAATGGGTATATTGCAGATTTGCTCGCCACCAAGGACCGGTAATGTATGCCTGAGTATAATTTAAACCTTGCACAGGCAAATATTGCAGAACAAAGCGTCCGGGCATAAATACGATCAACGCCAAAAGCGTCAACAATACAAACAAGCCACTTATCTTTCCAATACCTTTGGCCATACCCTAATCCTAGTTACTTGGAAACCGCAAACCAAACTGCAGCAGTCCATCTACCACGGCGCTTTCACTAGTGGCTGTTAATGAGATGTTGATAACTTGCACATTACTAGTGACTTGGAGATATTGCAGCCATTGAATTAGTTGGCTAAAAGGCACCTTGGTCAACTTAATGCTAACTTGACCATCAGCTTCCTTAACGCTGCCTTTAATCGGACTATTGCTTGCCAGATTTTGTTTTAACCAAGCCACTAGCTCTTGATTAGAGCCAAATACTTGCCAATTTTTTCTAGCATTACCCTGTAAGTTGTTATAGCGCAAAATACTTTGTTGCAGTTGCTGCAATTGTGACTGGCTTTGTTGTAACTTTGCGTTGCGTTCTTGTGTTTCAGAAAATTGCATCCAGACGGCAACTAATAACACCAAAGCCAAGAGCGGTAGCAGAACTCTTAAAGCACCTGTGTCCTTGTTCATTGATTGCCTCCTTGAGCTGCCAGCCAACTTAACTCTAGAGCCAATACATGTTGTTGGTCTTGTTTAGCAACAGCTTGCAATGCACTAAAGCGTGAACCGTCATTAATCTCCTTAACCGCCAGCTGCATAGTTTGGTTGGAATTGGCCAGAGCATTTTGGAGATACTGACGAGAAAGTTTAACATTAGAGGCCTGCCAAAATACCCGCAGCGTCTGTTGATCAAAATCAACTGCAGTTAACTTTGCGTTATTTAATAACTGATATTTTGATTGTATTTCGGCCCATGCATTTAACAAAGGCAAAAGGGGTGGCGCTGATGGCAAATTATTAAGCATACTTAAGTCTGCCAAACGGGTCATTAATTGCCCATTTATACCACCTCTATCCGCTTTTTCTGGTAATTGTTGTTGGATAGATTGGGATAGTGATTTAAATGTAGCATCAAGGGATTTTTGCTGTTTTTGCAGCTGAATATTGTTGATAAACAATAATCCAGATAAACATAATAAGATCACACCTAACCATAACACTAATGACCCTGCTTTACCCTTAACACTGGTCTCAATATGTTGCCAAATAGTTTGCGTCGGGAGTAAGGAAATTACTTGGTTTGGGTGATAAAATGCCAACATAAGGCTAGCTATATCTTGATCACTAGCTGAATTTACAATGGTTTTGTCTACCTCATTGGTAGCTGCAAACAACCATTCATTTTCAATCTCTGTCGCTGCTAAACCATAAATTTTGATTGATTCCGGCAGTCCCTGTTCGGCAATAATTTGCGTTTGTATAGCCTGGGCTAGCCCTTGATCAAAGCGGTAAGCATTACCTTGTCCATCATTAAGCAAACAAAAATTATCAGTGGTTAACAGTGTCCAGCTATTGGGTAAAGACGGTAATAGTTGTGCATCGAGTACTATCTGTTTAATTCGAAAGTGATAACTTAACACGGCACCTACTAATGATTGCAATAATGCCTGGGGATACCCTGCTACTTGTAACATTGTCGAAGTCGTTTGATTACCCCAAGCTAACTGCCAGTCCTCAATATTATCAATTACTTGGCTTTGTAACTTAAATGGCAAAGCAGCTCGGCGTTGGCTCTGGTTTTTGGATGGAATATTAACTTGCGTTAACAAACCATTACTCGCAGGTAAGACCAGTACAATGGGCGCAGAGGTATCTAATTCTGCTGCCGCCTGGGCTAAGCTTCCATAGCCTTGCGCATGCACCTGTTGCTTATTACCAGCTGCCCAGCAAACATACATATCAACATTTTCGACTTTATCGGCGCCACCAAAGTCCATTATGTAAAGGATTTGCTCCCTAGATTTGGTATTTTTCACAGCTGTTTTATGCCACCTTGTCATATTTTAAAACTCATCACTAGTTACCCGGCAACCCTATTCTGGACAATACCATAACCTTATTATTTGTGCGTCCTAAGGTAATTTGTACTCGACTATATTGTTCGCTTACCCTGGCACTAGCATCTAGCAGGAAGAAATCGCTTTTGACACTTAAATAATTGTCCATATTACCAGCATAAAGCTTATCTGGCTGCTCTGGATTTTCATCAGACCCACCTGCAGATAAAGGTGAGTCTTCAAGCTTTAACCAGGGCCTTTCTTGTCGCAAGCTACTGGCATCCCAATTTGGTTTGTCCCAAACATTTACAATGGCCTCTAGAACAGGCTCAGGTGCCGTATTAACATTAATTTTTACAGTTTCTGGCAAGGCACTTAAGTAGGGTCTTAATTGCCAAACCAGCTCCTTACTAAATCCCTTAATTAAATTTAGTTCGGAAATATCCACTAGCTGACCATTAGCAACGCGATAAGGCTGCTCCGCAGTATAATAGATAGCATCTTCAAGACCACCATTATGTGCCTCAGAATCTGCATCCAACCAATCAACAACAGACCATACCAAATCTGGGGAAGCCCCTGCACGATCAAGTAATGCCCTAAATACGGCCACCCAAATTGGATCTGGCTCATCATCAACCACTAAATTGTTGATATTAAAGCGACCACTTAAATCAATCATATAGCCACTTACTTCCCCACCATTTACTGCTACCATTGGCACGGGAAATGCCCAAGTCTCAGTTAAGGTATCATTATTACTCTGCAATAGATCATCTTGCAGAATTTGTTGCGCCCAAGCTTCTGACCCAACAAGATAAGCTTGGGCCTGATACTGGTGAAGTTTACCCATGCTGCGCTGTAGCAGTTGGCTATTACGTGCCATCAAAGCTGACATTAGCAATGCTAATACGGCAATAACAACCAGCACCATAACCACCGCAAAGCCAAATTGACGTATTGAAGAAGCTGATTTTGCACTGCTTAAGTGGGCGCAAATACAAGTCATTCTCTCGCCCCTTCTGGCACTCCAAACAGACGTGTTATTTTGCCATAATCTTCACTAGTTATATTAAGTTCTAATGCCTTGGGCATGGCCTCTAGAGGGCTCTCTGGAGGTGGCCAATAAGGTAACCATTGACCTTCCTTAGTTAATGCCCGAATACTGATATTAGACACACCTTCCATAAGCAATTGCTGCTGTTTAACTGAACTAGCCACACGGTCAGGATGCACCCAAGATTCTCGCCAGAGAAATTGTTTATCTTGATCTAAACGATAATTAACCCTAAGGAGACGACTCGCATCAGTAAACTGCCCTGTATACCAACTAAAACTGCTAAAAGATAAGGTGCTACCATTGCCAAACTTAAGCGCTGCTTGCCTATCACCCATCACATCACGTGCCGGCCTTGGCGCCAACTGGGTTAGGTCACGTTCGATTAGCTGCCAGGCTTTTAATTCTTCAGCCCAGCGTTCTTGCTGCTCGCTTAAACGGCTTTGGAGATTGGTTTGGTCACCAAATGTACGGAATAATAGGGCCGATAGCAAAGCAAACAGTGCTAAAGAGATAAGCACCTCTAGCAGTGTAAAGCCGGCCTGTTTTGGCCGCAAGTGTGTGACAACCCTAAGCATGGTAAACCACACCTTATGAAAAAAACAACTATTCTTATCTTACTTAAATAATACTATTAAATACCTACAAATAAAATCGATTTCATTTGTCTAAAATAAAAAGCCGCTTAGGAATAAAGCGGCTTTTCAAAGCATTATTAATAATCACAAACAACCAATAAATTAAGATAAGTTATTGGCAACTAGTCAGTGTATTAGGACTATCAGGACAGCTATAGACCCTGACATAGTCAACTTCCATGGTCTGTGGAAATTGTGTAGAAGCATTAGGATTACCTGGCCATTGTCCACCCACTGCAACATTTAAAATCAAATGAAAACGTTGGTCAAAAGGTGCGAAACTGCTTCCAATTGGATTATCCGTATACCAATGATTGGCAATTTGAGTACCGTAGTGAATTCCATCCACATACCATCGCATTTTATCCTCAGCCCAATCAATAGTGTAAGTATGGAATTCGGTAGTAGGATTGCTATCTTGCAGAGTGATGTGGGCACCAGCATGCCTATTATTTGGCCATTCACCACCAAAGTGAATGGTTCCATGGATATTATGGCTTGCCGAGTTGGTATTCAAATTGATCGCTTCCATAATATCAATTTCGCCACTAGACGCCCAACCGCCATAAATTTCATCCGTTGGCATCATCCATATAGCAGGCCAAATTCCTTGACCATAAGGCAACTTAGCCCTAACTTCTATGCGACCATATTTCCAATCGCCTTTATCTTTAGTACGCAGTCTCGCCGAGGTGTAGGGTAAGGTGCGATTACCTGGATTAGTATTCCAGTCAACTGGTTCAGCAGGCCCAGTAAAGCTTTCTTGCTTAGCTTCAATAATCAACTTGCCGTTGCTTAGATAAGAATTATCAGATCTATCTGTATAACAC
>DNNY01000013.1 GCA_003497765.1 Oceanospirillaceae bacterium | reverse complement strand
AGCCTATATGCCGGAAATTTTCCAAGCCCATAAAGTGGGCGCGATTATTGATATGCAACAGGAAGAGGCTGAGCGCACCATGCGCGCTTTAGCGACTGAAGAGGGTATTTTCGCCGGAGTCTCCTCTGGGGGCTCAGTGGCAGGGGCCTTAAGGTTGTCGCAGCAGGTCGAGAATGCCGTTATTGTGTGTATTATTTGCGATCGTGGTGACCGTTATCTTTCGACTGGGGTTTATGGTTAAGGACTCTTTCTTATGGCCCGACTTTCCCCTCTGCAAAAGAAACTCAAGCTGCAGCAAAAAACACGCTCTGCTAAACAAAGTAATGCTTTGGCTCAGGCAACCATAGACAGTGTTACATTGCCCATGGGTAAGCATATCGAATTACTAGTGGACGATTTTAGTCACGATGGTCGTGGGGTGGGTCGTTGGCATGGTAAAACAGTCTTTGTTGCTGGATGTTTGCCCGGCGAAAAGGTGCAGGCTGAAGTTGTCCATGATCACAAAAACTTTGCTGAAGCGAAATTACTAGAGGTCATGCAGGCGAGTGATATACGCCAACAGCCACCTTGTCAGCATTATAATGATTGTGGCGGTTGTCAGCTGCAACATTTGCAACCTGCGCAGCAGGTGTTATTAAAACAGCAGGCCATAACCCAGCAGTTATCGCGGATTGCTAAGGTCACACTTCCCGCTTGGCAGCCGCCGCTGGTCTTTAATGACGCTGGATATCGTCGCCGTGCGCACTTGGCTACCCGCTATTTTGCCGATAGTCATACTCTGCTCTTGGGTTTTCGCCAAGCTGGGCATCGACATATTGTGCCGGTTGCACACTGTTTAGTTTTAGCGCCCAGCCTTGATCAGCTATTAGCGCCTATCCGTAAGACGATACTAGCTACGGCTGATCCAGCTATCTATGGCCATGTGGAATTACTACAAACCCAGCAACAGCCTCTGGTGGTATTGCAAGTTCAGCAGTCTTTAACGCCTATGGATAAGACCTTGTGGCAAACTTTTGCTGCTCAGCAAAAGGTGGGTGTAGAAGTGCGTCAGCCTGATGATATTAGCTTTTTTGGCGAGGCTGACGGAGTTTGCTATTATCAATTGCCGGCCTTAGCAGGCCAAAGTGAAGGCTTGAAAATTGGTTTTTCTAGTCAAGACTTTATTCAGGTTAATGCTGAGGCTAACGCGGCTATGGTGCAACAAGCCATGACTTGGTTAGATGTGCAGCCAGGGGATAAAATCTTGGATTTGTTTTGTGGGGCAGGAAACTTTTCCTTACCAGCAGCTAGCCTAGGCGCTGAAGTGCTAGGAGTGGAGGGTGATGCCACTATGGTTAAGCGCGCTTCTGAGAATGCCACTCGCAATGGTTTAAAGGCCGCCTTTAAACAAGCTGATTTATTTGCTGCTGATGCCAGCAAACACTGGCGTGGTGAGCAATTTAATAAGTTGCTTTTGGATCCGCCCAGAGCGGGTGCAAAAGATATTGATAAAATATTACGGGAACAGAAGTTGGAAAAGTTGGTCTATATTTCCTGTAATCCAGCTTCCATGGCACGAGACTTAAAAGGCTTGCAAAAGTTAGGCCTAAGGGTTGTTAAGGCGGGGTGCATTGATATGTTCCCTCATACACCCCATTTAGAAGTGATGACCTTATTAGAAAGAGTTTAAGACCCACTTTGGTTAAAATAACAAAATTATAAGAATTAAGCCGAGCACGCTCTATCAATACTGGCTTTAGCGAATAAACATTATGGTTCAAGTACGCGATTTACATCCAATTAAAACCAATGGCGAAATCGACATCAATGCCTGGTTAGAAGACCTCACGGTATCCTTAGAAATTGAGGATGTAAGCCGCATTAAACTGGCCTGCGAAATAACTGAAAAGGCTTTGGAAAGTGCGGCAGAAAATGATGATTACTGGGAAGATACCAATATAGATTGTTTTCGTGCAGGTCTTGAGATGGCTGTTATTCTCGCCTCCTTAAAAGTGAATGAAGAAACCCTGGTAGCGGCTATTTTGTATCGCAGCGTGCGTGAAAATAAATTACCTATAGATACGGTTGACAAAACCTTTGGGCCAACAGTCAAACAATTGATAAACGGTGTCTTGCAAATGGCTGCCATTAGTAATCTGCAGTCGCCGACTCGGGATAATGTGCTGGGTCAGACCGATGGTCAGTTAACTAATGTGCGCAAAATGCTAGTGTCTTTGGTGGACGATGTGCGAGTAGCTCTGATCAAGTTGGCTGAACGTACTTGCGCTATACGAGCTGTTAAAAATAGTGATCGTAAAAAGCGTTATCTTGTTTCGCGAGAGGTCTTTGATATATACGCACCTCTGGCTCACCGGTTAGGTATTGGTACTATTAAATGGGAATTAGAAGACCTGTCTTTCCGTTATCTACAACCTAATGCCTATAAGCAGATTGCTAGTTTGCTAGACGGACGCCGTCTTGATCGTCAAAGCTATATTGATTCTGTCTTGGCCACGCTAAAGCAAAGTTTGGGTGAAGCTGGTATCGAAGCGGATATTATGGGGCGCGCCAAGCATATCTATAGTATTTGGCGCAAAATGCAACGTAAAAATATTGAGTTTTCTCAGGTGTACGATGTGCGTGCAGTGCGTATTTTGGTACCGCAGTTAAATGACTGCTATACCTCACTAGGTATTGTCCACGGCCTTTGGCGCAATATACCTCAAGAATTTGATGACTATATTGCAACGCCTAAAGAAAATGGCTACCGCTCATTGCATACCGCCGTGATTGGGCCCGGTGGTAAGGTCGTAGAAATCCAAATTCGTACCTTCGCCATGCACGATGAAGCTGAATTAGGTGTTTGTGCTCACTGGCTCTATAAGGGCACTGATACCAACAGTAACAGTAATTCTTATGAAGACAAGTTAGTTTGGTTGCGGCAGGTCTTAGAATGGCATGATGAAGTTGGTGACAGCAGTGCTCTGGTTGATCAAGTAAGAGCTGATGTAGAGCAAGACCGTATCTATGTCTTTACCCCTGATGGTCATGTAGTGGATTTACCCAATGGAGCCACCCCCGTAGATTTTGCCTATCGCGTGCATACTGAGGTGGGCAACACTTGTCGCGGGGCAAAAGTCCATGGCCGTATTGTGCCTTTGACTAATCGCTTAAAAACGGGTGATCAGATCACCATTTTAACCGCCAAGGGTGGCACTCCAAGTCGTGATTGGATGAACCCCAACTTGGGTTATGTTAATTCGGGTCGCACACGGGCTAAGATCGCCCATTTCTTTAAGCAACAGGATAAAGAAAAGAATGCTGCAGCAGGGCGTCAGCAGGTGGAGCGTGAACTCCGTCGGATGGCTTTGCCGAGCATAAATGAACAAAAACTAGCTAACAATCTTAACTTTAAATTAGCTGAAGATATGTATGCTGCCTTAGGTGCAGGTGATCTGCGTTTGGCACAAGTAATTAATGCTTCTCAACAGCAACTTGAGCCACAATTAAAAAGTCGGAAGGCCAGAGGTCAAGCTCTGGAAAGCCGTCCCTCCCAGCCAGTTAAAGGCGGTTCTAGTGATATTCGTATAGCGGGTGTGGGTAATCTGTTAACCACCTTAGCAGGTTGTTGTCAGGCCGTTCCCGGTGATGACATTGTGGGCTTTATTACCCTTAATCGCGGCGTGTCTGTGCATCGTCAGGATTGCCACAATATTATTAATTTGGCTGATAAAGAACAACATCGCATTATCAGTGTTGATTGGGCTGATCACAGAGAACAAACCTACCCTGTTGATATAGTCGTTGAAGCCTTTGACCGTGAGGGCTTAATTAGTGATGTGATTCTTATTCTTGGTCAAGAAAAAGTAAATATTGTCAGTATGAATACCATGACCGACAGCAAAGCTAACTCGGCTACCATGACGTTTACTATTGATATTCCGCGCCTTGAATTATTAGGACGTATTATGGATAAAATCGGCCAGCTAGCCAACGTACTGGACGTAAGGCGTCAAACAGATGGCTGATCATGGCATGCAAAAACTGCTGGATATTATGACGCAACTACGGCATCCAGAAACTGGCTGTCCATGGGATTTAAAACAAGACTTTAAGTCTATTTTGCCCCATACCTTGGAAGAAGCCTATGAGGTGGCTGATGCTATCGAAAGTGAGGATCGCGAGCAATTACGTGATGAGCTAGGTGACTTATTGTTTCAGGTTGTGTTCTATTGTCAGTTAGCGCGGGAGGAAGGTAGCTTTGCTTTTGATGATGTTGCCAAGGCCATGGCGGAGAAGCTTATTCGCCGTCATCCTCATGTCTTTGGTA
>DNNY01000050.1 GCA_003497765.1 Oceanospirillaceae bacterium | reverse complement strand
AGCCTTAGGATTGTCACTAAGCTGAATTGGCTTACCAGTAATTGCAGCCGCAATACCTGTGTAAGTATCCGAAATATCCTGCATAGCTGAGAGTGGTAGAGCATTGTCCCTAGCCAATGCCTCGCGCTCGGGCATGCGGTTTTTATTAAGTAGAATATCGGGATCAGGAAAATGCTTTAACAAAAACTGCCTAAAGCCTTCTTTCGAGTTCTCGACAATTTGCCCATTTCTTAATGCCTGCGCATCCCAAATACGGGAAGAATCTGGGGTACCCACTTCATCCATATAAATTAGCTTTTCTTCGCCTTTAGCATTAGTGACATAACCAAACTCAAATTTGGTATCGACAAATACTTGATCAATGGCTGCTAGATCACTGGATATAACCGCAAAACCTTCCTGCAACAGGGTTTCGTAGCGGTGTATATCAGCTACTGAAGAAAAGTTAAAGGCTTGATAATTAGCCTCAATGCTGGCGCGGTCAACATTGACATCATCAGCCTCGGGAACACCCGTTATACCCCGCAAAATGCCTTTTGTTGATGGAGTAATTAATAATTCAGGTAGAGATTGATTGGCATTTAAACCGTCAGGCAACTGAATACCACAAAATTCACGCTCACCATTTGCATAAGCACGCCACATAGAGCCGGTAATATATTGTCGAGCAATTGCTTCAATCATTACAGGTCGTGCTTTTTGCACAATCCAGACAAATGGATGGGGAATATCCACGATATGGCTATCAGCTAAACCTTGCTCACGAAAGCGACTAAACCAATGATTAGCGATAGCATTTAAGGCGGCCCCCTTGCCGGGCACCCCGTGTAACCCACCCTCACCATGCCAAATGCAATCAAAAGCCGAGATACGATCACTGATAACCATTACCGCTAAGGGTGAATCATCACGCAGGTCATAGCCTTTGTCGGCAATCAGTCGCTTACTATCGGCATCGGTCAGCCAATATACACTGCGCACTTTGCCACTGTGAACGGGGCCAGCGGTGCGAATAGGTAAATCATTATTGACAGCTAAAACATGGTTAGCAGTAGACATGGAGTGGTCTCGACAAAAGGCAAAAAACAGGTATAAATTTTAGCAAAATAGTGACAACGCGTCACCCAACTTTGGCCAAGCTTTATATCCTAATTATTGGCATTTGAAACCTAAAAATTCAAAATTGTCTTAAGCAAGCAGAGGAATACGATTTACAAGATATATCCTTTTTGACTAGACTGTTTGCCTTATCAGCTTGAAAGCACGGTAAAGCTATTGATTCTAAAAGTCATAGAGCCAATAACTTATGAATATCACGAGTATCTTATGAGCGAAATTAGTCTGGAGTACTTACAAGGATTGGACGCAACAGATCCCCTCGCTCACTTTCGCGATTTGTTTGCATTGCCTGAAGACTTAATCTATCTCGATGGTAATTCCCTGGGCGCTTTGCCAAAACAGACACCAGCTCATCTGCAGAATGTCATTAAAAAACAATGGGGTCAAGAGCTAATTCGTAGTTGGAATAGCCATCAATGGCTGCAAAAACCAGTTCAGCTAGGTGATCGTCTGGGCAAATTAGTTGGCGCTGCCCAAGGACAAAACTTAGTCTGTGATAGTACCTCAGTAAATATTTTTAAATTAGCTGCAGCAGCCATTCGGTTGCGCCCCAGACGGCATAAAATTATTACTGAAACAGGCAACTTTGCCACTGACCTTTACCTTTTGCAGGGGCTGCAACGCATGCTTGGTGATCAACTGAAAGTTGTGGCGGTGTCACGGGACAAAGTGGCCACCGAAATAGATAAGGAAACGGCTTTGGTCCTCCTTACCCATACCCACTATAAGTCAGGGCAAATATGGGATATGGCTGAGATTACTGCTCTAAGCCATCAACATGGTGCACTTATATTATGGGATTTAAGCCATTCTCTGGGTGCCATGCCCGTTTATTTAGATCAGCTGAATGTCGACTTTGCCGTTGGCTGTAATTATAAATATATTAATGGCGGCCCGGGTGCGCCTGCTTATTTATATGTAGCCCACCGCCATCAAGATAAACTTGAACAACCTCTAACTGGCTGGCTTGGCCATAGGCGCCCGTTTGATTTTGACGATCACTATCAGCCAGCGCTAGGTATAGAGCAAACCCTATGTGGTACACCATCGGTGTTAGCTAATGCCGCTCTGGAAACGGCTTTAGATATTATGGAACAAGCGGACTTGTCAGCTCTTCGCCATAAGTCACAGCAACTAGGCAATATATTTATACAATTAGTGACAAAATTTTGCCCTGAATTTGAAATAGCCTCACCCACTGATCCTAACCAGCGGGGCAGTCAGGTATCTATTACCCACCCAGAGGGCTATGCCATTATGCAAAATCTCATTGCCAGCAATATTATCGGTGACTTTCGCGCGCCCAACAATATGCGCTTTGGTTTCGCCCCTTTATATATTCGCTACACTGATATATGGCATACGGTTGAGACCTTAGCAGACATTATGGCCACCGGCAGTTGGCAGGAAACACGTTTTCATCAGCGCCAAACAGTGACTTAGGACACAGGAAAAGAACTTAAGGAGCTAATAGAATCCGGACTCGGCGGTTAATCTTGCCCTTATTTTCTATCTTGCTTATTTGCACCTGGCCTATTTCACTAATATTGTTTAGATGGGTACCACCACAAGGCTGTAAATCTAATCCATCAATCTTTACCAGACGCACCTTACCCACGCCCCTTGGGGGCTGCACTGACATAGTTTTAACCAGATCTGGTTGGGCATCCAACTGTGCATCCGTAATCCATTGATAAGATACATCAGCATGTTGTGCCACCATGGCTTGCATTTGTGCAGTCAGTTCATCTTTATTAAATTGATTATCTGGAATATCAAAATCCAAGCGACCCTCGATTTTAGTATCCGTAAGACACTCCCCAATAGCACCACCCGTAACAGGATAAGGCAAAACCACTGACAATAAATGCAAAGCCGTATGCACCCGCATCCGCCGATAGCGTAGCGCCCAATCTAGCTGCAACGTCACCTTGTCACCCACTTGCAAATCACAAGGCTGAGCAACAATATGTAATATCTGTCCCGGCACCTCACGATTATTGCGCGTATCCAATACTTGTGTATCCGCTTTACCAACGCAAGTGATCACGCCCCTATCACCCGGCTGACCACCACCTAATGGATAAAACAGGGTTTGATCCAATATAACATGCCCTGCAGTAGAAATTGCTAGTACTGTAGCTGATGCGGTTTTGGCATAGGCATCATTCCGAAAAAGGGTTTTGGTGGCACTCATCACGGTTTCCTATTTAACCAACGAAAAGACTAATTTAGCAGTGTGGCAATAAACAAGCAAAATACCATTATATCTTTGCTGCCAATGACTCAATATGTAATTTTCTTATTCTAAAAAGAACTTTCACAAACAAATCGAACTAAAATACAATAATGTAAATTTATTTTGCATTTTGAGACAAAAAACATGATTGAATTTGCTAGCCATAGTCAGCAATGTCGACTGGTATGGGACATTCATAGCCTAGCAGAGCAACTGCAGGCTAAAAATATCGTTAATAATCGCAAAGGTACCGATCGTTGGCTTGAACAGCAAGCCATGCTGCCAACTCCAGTCAGTGACGTTGATATTTTTGATGAACAGCAAAAACCACTTAAGCCACAGGTAGTAGAACAATTATTAACGACAGCTAAAAAGCGCCGTCACAATATACTTTACGTGCAGGCTTTTGTGTATCAAGACCAGTATGGTCTATTTGCCAATGATGCCAAGGGCAGCCGCCGCTGGCTCTGGAATGATCAGGCTTGGGATATAGATAGCTTACGTGAGGCCCTAATTGCTCTGGTAGGCTATAACAAAAAAGATACCCTATTCTTCCCCCATGGCGAAGTGACTAGCCTATGCCGCCAACTGTGGCTCACCGACAAGCAACAAGCCGTCAGCAATGATGATCACAAAGGCTTATTAGCCATAGCCGCTTATCCTGGTAAGTTACATATTAACCAAACTAATCTGCGCCCTAAGCATATTGCAGATGGCAATAGCCATCTTGATCGCTTGGAGGCAGAAAGTATTCATATTATGCGTGAGGTATTGGCGCAAGCAGAAAACCCCGTCATGCTATACTCAGTGGGCAAAGACAGTGCGGTTATGTTACATCTAGCCCGCAAAGCCTTTTATCCTAGCCCACCCCCATTTCCATTGCTGCATGTGGATACTCGCTGGAAGTTTCAAGAAATGTATCAGTTTCGCGACCAGATGGCGAAAGAAGCAGGTATGGAGTTGATTGTACATATAAATCCAGAAGCCATTGAACGCGATATTAGCCCATTGGTCCATGGTAGTGCCTTACATACAGATATCACCAAAACCCAAGGCTTAAAACAGGCTCTGGATAAACACCAATTTGATGTAGCCTTTGGTGGCGCTCGTCGTGATGAGGAAAAGAGCCGCGCCAAAGAGCGGGTCTTCTCCTTCCGTAATGCTGCCCATCGCTGGGATCCAAAAAATCAGCGTCCAGAGTTATGGAATCTATATAACGGCCATAAACATCCTGGGGAAAGCATCCGTGTATTTCCTATCTCTAACTGGACTGAACTGGATATTTGGCAATATATCTATCGGGAAAACATTCCCATTGTGCCTCTCTATTATTCGCAGTTACGTCCCGTTATCGAGCGCGACAATATGCTGATGATGGTTGACGACCATCGCTTAGAACTAATGGCTGATGAACAGGTTGAGATGAAGCGCGTTCGCTTTCGTACCTTAGGTTGCTACCCCCTAACGGGTGCCATCGAATCGAATGCCGATAATTTAGAAGAAATCATTATGGAATTATTACAGGCCCGCACCAGTGAACGCCAAGGGCGTGCCATAGACTCTGACTCAGCCGCCTCTATGGAGAAGAAAAAGCAGGAGGGTTATTTCTAATGAGCAATGTTGAAACAAGCACCACGCAACCGACCATTGAACAATTTATGCAACAGCAGAATGATTTAGATCTGCTGCGCTTTATCACCTGTGGTAGTGTCGATGATGGTAAAAGTACCCTGATTGGTCGCCTACTGTTCGAGGCCAAATGTATTTTTGATGACCAAGTCACCAGCCTTAAGCAAGAATCCATTACCCATGGTACCCAAGGCGGTGATATCGATTTTGCTTTGCTCGTTGATGGCCTTGCCGCAGAACGTGAACAAGGTATTACTATTGATGTCGCTTACCGCTTCTTTAATACCGACAAGCGTAAGTTTATTGTGGCTGACACCCCAGGTCATGAGCAGTATACCCGCAATATGGTTACTGGTGCCTCAAATGCCGACTTGTCGGTTATTTTGATCGATGCCCGCAAAGGGGTTATCGAGCAAACTAAACGCCATGCCTTTATCTGCTCCCTATTGGGGATAAAGCAGGTCATTCTGGCCATAAACAAAATGGATCTAGTGGACCATCAGCAAAGTACCTTTGAAGAAATTTATGCTGACTTTGAGGTGTTTGCTAAACAACTTAAGTTTGACACTATTACGCCTATCCCTATGTCGGCTTTAAAAGGTGACAATGTGGTCAGTCGCTCTGCCAATATGACTTGGTTCCATGGCCCCACGCTGATGGCAATGTTGGAGACAGCCCCCATTCCAAGTCTGGCTCATGACCATGGTTTACGCTTTCCAGTACAATGGGTTAACCGCCCTCATCTAGATTTTCGTGGTTTTGCCGGCACCTTAGCCGCTGGTACAGTAAAACCCGGTGATGAAATAAGGGTGCTGCCCAGTGGGGCGACAGCTAAAGTAGAAGACATTATTCTATTTGAACAAAAGCTAAAACAAGCCCAATGTGGACAAGCGGTGACACTGACCCTTGATAAAGAAATTGATGCCTCCCGGGGTGATATGATTGTTAGCGCCAAAGACCCTTGTGAAGTCTCTGACCAGTTTGAAGTGGAGCTGGTATGGATGGCCGATGAACAAGGTTATTTAGGTCGTAGCTATGGTATGCAAATTGGTACCAACTGGGTCAATGCCCAGATAACCGAAATCAAATACAAGACCAATATCAATACCATGGAGCAAAACCCGGCTCGCATCTTAACATTAAATGATATTGTGGTTGCCAAGGTAAGTCTGGATAAACCCGTTGCCTTTGAAGCTTATCAACAATGCCGACCTCTTGGCGCCTTTATCCTAGTGGATCGCTTTAGTAATGCTACGGTTGGTGCTGGCATGATTGATTTTGCCCTGCGTCGAGCAGCCAATGTACACCGCCAATCGGTGAATATTGACAAAAGTGCGCGCAATCGCCTTAACGGTCATACAGGCAAAGTATTATGGTTTACTGGTTTAAGCGGCTCGGGTAAATCAACTGTAGCCAATATTGTCGAACAAAAGCTGCATCAAAAAGGTATTCGTACCTATTTGCTTGATGGTGACAATTTACGTCATGGCCTTAATAAAGATTTAGGCTTTACGGAAGCCGACCGGATTGAAAATATCCGTCGTATTACAGAAGTGGCTCATCTTATGGTGGATGCTGGTATAGTCGTACTCACTGCCTTTATTTCACCATTCCGAGCAGAGCGTCGCAGTGCTCGCGCCCGCTTTGCTGAAGGTGAGTTTATTGAAGTGTTTATGGATACGCCTTTAGAAGTAGCCGAAAAACGCGATGTAAAAGGCCTATACCAAAAAGCTAGACGTGGTGAGATTCCCAACTTTACGGGTATCGACAGCCCATATGAAGAGCCTTTAGAAGCAGAGTTTAAGCTCAGCACTGAAGCGACCACACCTGAGGAATTAGCTGAACAGCTACTGGCGCAACTGGAGTTTTAATATGTCACAAGCAGCCGCTATTTTGGCAGATCAGGCATTATTGACCGCCTTGCAAAAACTTATGCATCAGGCCGGCCAAGCTATTATGCAGGTCTATACGCAAGCGGACTTTGGCATTGAGCAGAAACAGGATAGATCACCGGTAACCAAGGCCGACCTAGCAGCACACCATGTGCTGGTAGACGGCCTTGGGCAACTAACCCCTGAACTAGCCATTGTCTCGGAAGAGGACGCTGCTTCTTTGACCGTGCCAAGCCAACATTCTTGCTATTGGTTAATTGATCCTCTTGATGGCACCAAAGAGTTTATTCAACGTAATGGGCAATTTACAGTTAATCTGGCTCTAATTGAGAATCATCGGCCTAGTTTAGGTTTTGTATCCAAACCCGTAGATCAAAGCCTCTATTGGGGTGGACAAGGCTTAAGCGCCTATCGAGCTGTAGATGGACAAACTGTTGCAATGAAAACACGTAACGATAACAGCTCACCAACTCTAGTGGTGGCCAGCAAAAGTCACCTTAATACAGAAACTACAAACTTTATTTCTAAATTAGGTGATACCGAGTTAATTCAGGCGGGTAGCTCGTTAAAGTTTTTGCTTATAGCTGAGGGTAAAGCCCATATCTACCCTCGCCTAGCACCAACCTGCGAATGGGATACAGCGGCTGCTCAAGCCATTCTAGAAGGTGCTGGCGGTGCCGTATTACAAACCAATGGTAAGCCTATGGTCTATGGCAAAGCCGATATATTAAACCCTAATTTTATTGCCTATCATCAACACCCTTCGCAAAAATAAGCTGTCTAGTTAGCAAATATGGCTAAAGCCTAGTCGTTTTTGTCTATGCAAAACAACTTGCCAAGTCTAATATAACAAGCAACTTTAAATTTAAGCTAACTTGTCAAATACAATGCCAGGGAACTTAGCAGATAGTTTTCATTCGGAAAGAGTTTATGAACACGCCTCTAGACACCGAAAAACAAGCTTTTCGAATTGCAGCCAAGAAGGTTCGTATAGAGGCCAATAAACAAACACCTAATGCTGGCAATATTATTGCGGAGAAAATTATTCGTCTTACTGATATTCCTGCCAAGAGTATTATTTCTGGCTTTTGGCCTTTAGCCAATGAAATTGATACTCGCCCACTTTTAGAGGCTCTGCATAAAGCAGGTCACCAAGTATTACTACCGGTAATGCAAGGTGCTAATCAGCCTTTAGTTTTTGCCTGCTGGGCGCCGGGGGATAAATTAGTGACTGGCAATTTTAAAACCCAAGAGCCAGCACCTGAAAAAATAAAGATGTTACCTCAAATAATGATCTGCCCCCTATTAGCCTTTGACCGCCAGGGTTTTCGTATGGGTTATGGCGGTGGCTTTTATGATCGTTCTATTGCACAAATTCAGGCCATTCAACCATTAACTACTATTGGCATTGCCTTTGCTGCCCAAGAAGTCGAATCAGTGATCACAGGGCCTTATGATCAACCCCTAGATAAAATTATCACTGAAAAAGAAATTATCGCTATCACTTAGCTATTATTGCGCCATAAAACTTAATAACAATAAAAAAGGCTCCAAAAGGAGCCTTTTTAATAAGAATTCAATCAATCAAAAGATTAGAAAGAAACAGTATATTTCACTTTAGTGCCCTTATCTTGCTCACGCACCATACTTAGATCAGCATTGCCTAGGTCATAACCTACGGTCACCTTACTATCAGAATCTACTTCAATAGTTAAATCACCAGAGGCATATTTAGCGGAGATTTTGGCACCACCATCCTTTTGATCATCTTTGGCAGTAATAGCCATATCACCCATGGTGTAAGTAGCTTCCAGATTCCACTTATCATCGGAATCAGCAGAAACTTCTACGGCTAGATAACCCATGGTTTGCTCATAAGCTGCTTTCACTACCGCATTACTCTTATTTGAAGACTTAGAACCAGAGATAGTTAAATCACCAAAGGCATATTCAGCACCAAATTTGGTTACAGCCTTGGCCGCTGCTTTTGCAGTAGCATCATCAGCCTTATATTCTGTTGTACTTTGGCCAGATATTGTTAGGCCATTAAAGTCATACTCAGCACCGTAGGTGGTGTATTCCATAACTTCTTTTTGTGTAAATTGTTTGAATGCATCTTCTTTATCATCACGTGCATCTTCATCAAACCGACCTTTAGATGCATTTACAGTGAAGCCAGCCATATCGCCAGAATAAGAAACACCATTTAAGCAGGCATCTTCATCATTTGTTTTAGCTTTAGCTTTATCAGCAGCTGAAGCATTATCTGCCGCTGGAGCACTATCAGCCACATCTTCTAACGTTTTGGCACAAGTACCCGCCATCACCTTACCAAAGTCACCTTCTAGGCCAATGGTGCCCTGACCTTTAGCTCCCAATACATTAAATGTTGCCGTAGCAGTCATGCCATTAGTAAGGACTTCTGTTGATTCCGCAGTTAGTTTTGCTTCAGTAGTAGGCACTAGATTGGAACCAAGCGTATATTCAGCCGAAACCGAACCAGACAAGTTAATGTCCGCTTGAGCAGTAGCAGGCAGAGCTGCAGCAACAGCCATTGCAATTACAGTTTTTTTCATTTTAGTTTCCCCTTAAATGAATAATTAGTAATGAGTAGAATATAATAGGCAAATCAGCCCGTTATCAAACTCAAAATTTTGGCAATCAGCAGCCAAAAGGCAGACTTATGTCCACTTGAGTCACTATATTAATGATATTTATGATATTTACAACAGAAATATCAATAATAATTATGTTTTTATCATTATATTTCTGGAACTGGATATCGTTTATTTCATATTTTCCCAAAAAATTTAAATAAACGTAGGTACAGGCCTAACTATCAAGATGTTTTTGGCAATGGAAAAAACGGAAGTTTGTGCTCCAATCATGCCATTTCGATTTGTCTATATTGTCCGAATGAACATAAAACTTGTGTATTTAAGACATAAGCACTGTAGTGCAGCTGGTATCCCTTGCCCAACATGGGTGTTAGGGTATAATTGACTTATACCTAAAGCCGGCTCAACCGCCGGCTTTATTACAAAATAATAGTTACAGTTTTTCTGTCACCACTAATCTGAAACTGGCTTTACCTTATATTTTGCAAAGGTGGCCAACCGACAGGTTCGTTCAATGATTAAAGTCGATTGTGTCAGCAAGCACTTTGGCGGCGTACATGCCGTTGAGCAAGCTTCCATAGAAATTGCCAAAGGGTCTATAACCGGACTTATTGGCCCTAATGGTGCTGGCAAAACCACCATGTTTATTATGATTGCCGGCAATCTCACTCCCACTGCAGGCAAAATCTACCTTGATGGGGAAGATATTACTGGTCTCCCACCCTATGAACTTTTTCATAAAGGTTTATTGCGTACTTTTCAGATAGCCCATGAATTTACCACCCTAACTGTGTTGGAAAACCTGATGATGGTGCCAGCTCAACAGGCTGGTGAGGATTTGATTAATGCTTGGTTTCGTCCATCTTTGGTGCGCAGCCAAGAAGCCAAAATTCGTGATCGAGCCCTAGAAGTTATTGATTTTTTAAACCTCAGTCATGTGGCTCAAGAATTGGCTGGCAACTTGTCTGGTGGGCAGAAAAAACTAGTCGAATTAGGTCGCACCATGATGGTCGATGCCAAGGTTGTCTTACTCGATGAAGTTGGTGCAGGGGTAAACCGCTCTCTCCTGAGAGAAATTGGCAATGCTATTGTTCGCTTAAATAAAGAGCAGGGCTATACATTCTGTATGATTGAGCATGATATGGATTTTATTGGTCGACTATGTGACCCAGTGATCGTTATGGCAGAGGGTGCCGTTTTGGCTCATGGTAGTGCCCAAGAAGTCACCAGTAATGAAGCCGTTATTGAGGCCTATTTGGGCCGCGGCCTAAAGAATAAATAGGAAGACTATAGACAATGAGTTATTTCCAAGCAAAGCAAATGACTGGTGGCTATGGTGGTGCTGATATTTTAAATAATTGCACCATTGCCGTTAACAAAGGCGAAATTGCCGTCATTGTCGGCCCCAATGGTGCGGGCAAATCTACTGCAATGAAAGCTTGTTTAGGTATGCTTGACCTACGTCTTGGCAAAGTTACTATTGGTGGCAAAGATATTACCAGTATGTCGCCTCAAGACCGCGTCAAAGAAGGCATTGCTTTTGTACCACAAACGCAAAATGTGTTTGCTGGCATGAGTGTAGAAGAAAACCTTGAAATGGGTGCCTATCTGCGCACTGATGATATTTCTGAAACCATGGAACAGGTTTATGAGCTATTCCCTATTCTTAAAGACAAACGCTATCAAAATGCGGGGGAACTTTCTGGCGGTCAACGTCAACAGGTAGCCGTTGGTAGAGCCATGATGACCCAACCAACGGTATTGATGCTAGATGAACCAACGGCCGGTGTATCACCTATTGTAATGGATGAGCTGTTTGACCGTATCATCGAGGTGGCGCGTACCGGCATTGCTATATTGATGGTCGAACAAAATGCAAAACAAGCGTTAAATATTTCTGATAGAGGATATGTTTTGGTAACGGGTGAGAACCGGCATTCTGGTACTGGAAAAGAATTATTAGAAGATCCAAGAGTAAGAAGCTCTTTTCTAGGTGGTTAATATGGACTTTGTAAACGCAATTATACTTTTATTAAACTACATTTTTGTTCCAGCTTTAGCATATGGATCTCAATTAGCACTTGGTGCAATTTTTGTAACTTTAATTTATGGGATTTTACGATTTGCAAACTTTGCAACTGGTGACATGATGT
>DNNY01000175.1 GCA_003497765.1 Oceanospirillaceae bacterium | reverse complement strand
CTGTTCTATACCATTGCTAGTGCCCAGCCAGTCAATATGCCAGCCTTGCTCAACTAAATAAGCCGCTGTGCTCAAAGCTGGATAGACGTGTCCCCCTGTACCAGCAGCCATTATTAGTATACGTGGGGCTTTAGGGTTGGTATTCGACATACGGCCCCTCCCCATTGACAAAGTCGGCAGGTTCATCCGCGGCAATAGCTTCAGCCTGCATGCGCTGGTTTTCAATTTGACGTCTTTGCACAAGAGTCAGTAAATAGCTATTTTCAACACTAATACGCAATAAAATGCCCAAAATAACAGCACAAGCAATCATGCTACTGCCACCATAGCTGACAAAAGGTAAAGTTAGGCCTTTTGTGGGCAACAAACCCAAATTAACCCCAATATTAATCATGGCTTGGGCCGCGATTAAAAACACTAAGCCGTAACTCAGATAAGCTGCGTATGGTCGCTGTAAACGTTCGGCTAACTGGCCTACTTTTAAACCCCGTACAATCAACACTGCATAAAGTGCGACTACGGCGATGGCACCCATGGCGCCCCACTCTTCAGCTAAAACAGAATAGACAAAGTCAGTATGAGCTTCAGGCAAATAAAATAGCTTTTGCATACTATTTCCCAAACCTTCGCCAAACCAACCGCCACGACCAAAAGCAATTTGCGCCTGAGTTAACTGATAGCCGGCCCCAAACGGATCCTGCCATGGCTCTAAATAAGTGAGTAAACGCTTCATACGATAGGGTGAAAACATGGCTATGGCAGCTATGACTGGCAACAGCACTAGTGCCACTGCCAGCAAATGTAATTTGCGCATGCCACTTAGAAAGAACATACCCACCACGGCTCCCATTAACACCACTGTCGCCCCAAAGTCAGGCTCTAGCAATAGCAAGCCACTAAATACCATCATTACTAGCATGGGTTTTAAAAAGCCCACAAAATTGGTTCTAACCTCAGCCTGCCGTCGCACCAAATACCCTGCCATAAAGGTCACAACAGCTATCTTGGCAAACTCAGAAGGTTGCAGGCTAAATGAGCCTATTGGTATCCAACGCACACTACCGTTTACTTCTCGCCCTAAACCAGGCACCAGAACAATGATCAGACTAATAGCGCCCAAGCCCATTAGAAGTGCACCATGCTTTTGCCAAAATTGAATGGGAATAAATAAGCAGCTACAGAGGGCTATTAATCCTAAGAAGATAAATACGCCCTGACGCTTACTCTGATAAAAGGGATCCGCATATTTGATTGCCGCTACATCAATTGAAGCTGAGCTTATCATAATAAAGCCAATCACCATGAGGGCGATAGCGGGGATCAAAAGAGATTTATCAAGGCTTTGGCCTTGTAATAATTGCCATTGCTGCTGTAACCAGATCATGCCTGAGCCTCCACCAGCTGGCAAAAATGTTCGCCACGCTTTTCAAAACTTTCATAGGCATCAAAACTCGAACATGCAGGTGAAAGGAGGACTAGATCACCAGGCTGAGCAACTGCTCTAGCCTGTGCCAATGCCGCTTCTAAATCGTCTGTACGGTAAGTTTTAATAGTGCCTGTTAATACCCGATCGATATCCTCTCCGTCTTGACCATATACCATCGCCGCCCGACCAAATTGCTGCATTGGGGCCTTTAGATCTGCAAAATCAGCACCTTTACCAACACCACCGGCCAATAACACAATCTTTCCTTCGATGGTTGCGCCAAGCCCTTCAATGGCGGCTACTGTGGCACCAACATTAGTACCCTTGGAATCATTAATATAAGTCACGCCATCTTGTGTAGATACATATTCACAGCGATGTGCCAAGCCTCGGAAGCTACGTATGGTCTCTAGCATCACTTTATGAGGCAACCCAATGCTGTCGCCAATGGCTAGGGCAGCTAAACAGTTGGCAATATTGTGGCGCCCGGTCAGAACCAGCTCGCTGGTTTTTAGTAAGCGTTGAAGTCCTATGCTGATCCATTCTTCGTCAGCACTCCCCTGTAAACCGTATTGTTTTAGATCGGGAACGGATAGAGTAAATTGGCGACGCTCAACATGATCGGGTACTAAAGCTAGTGTTAGCTGGTCATCAGCATTCTCTACAACCTTGTTACAGCCCTGAAAAATACGGTGCTTGGCCTGGTGATAGGCCATCAAATTATTGTCATAGCGATCCATATGATCGGGGCTAATATTTAGCACACAGGCCACTTCAGCACCAAGTTGGTGAGTTGTTTCTAGTTGAAAGCTAGATAACTCCATGACATAAACTTGAACTTTATCGTCTAGAAGCTCTAGAGCGGGCGTACCCAAATTACCACCGACAGCCACATGCAAACCAGCGGCCTCTGCCATAGCACCAACTAAACTGGTGACAGTACTCTTGGCATTAGACCCAGTAATAGCAACGATAGGCGCTTGGGCTGCCGCAGAAAACAGATCAATCTCACTACGGACAGGCACCCCATGACTAATAGCAGCCTGAATGGCTAACTCCTGCTTAGGCACCCCTGGACTTAAAACAATCGTATCTGCAGCACAACATAATTCAGTATCAAAGTCACCCAAATGCACCGGTATATCGGGCCACACTTGACTTAACTTATTGAGGTAAGGTGGCTTCTCACGCGTATCAGTGACGATAACTCGTTGACCTTGGGCAGCCAAATAGTTGGCGCAGGCAAAACCTGTTTTGCCTAACCCCATTACTAGGGTATATCGATCACTGCCAATAAGTTGCATAATGCCAATAATTCCTTCGTTAACGTAACTTCAATGTGGCTAAACCAATCAGCACCAAGATCACGGTAATTATCCAAAAACGCACAATAATTCGTGGTTCAGGCCAGCCAGATAATTCAAAATGATGATGCAAAGGTGCCATGCGGAAAATGCGCTTGCCGGTCAGCTTATAAGAACCAACTTGTAAAATAACCGAAAGGGTTTCTGCCACAAAAATACCCCCCATAATCAGTAGCACCAGTTCTTGTCGAACAATAACGGCAATCACACCTAGGGCAGCACCAAGGGATAAGGCACCTACATCACCCATAAACACTTGTGCTGGATAAGTGTTAAACCAAAGAAAGCCCATACCAGCGCCAACCATTGCGGCACAAAATACCACCAGTTCACCAGAACCACGAATATAGGGAATATGCAGATATTCAGAAAAAACAGAGTGCCCAGTTAAGTAAGCAAATACGCCTAGTGCTGCAGCCACTAATACGGTGGGCAGGATAGCCAGACCATCAAGACCATCGGTCAAGTTTACCGCATTGGATGTACCCACAATGACAAAATAGGTGAACAAGATATAGAGCAAACCCAATTGGATGCTGACATCTTTAAAGAATGGCACAATTAATTCAAGTTCTTGGGGATCTTGGGCACTATAAAATAAAAATAATGCCGCACCTAAGCCGGCCACGGATTGCCAAAAATATTTCCAGCGGGCAATTAAGCCACGCGAATTTTTCTCAATAACTTTGCGGTAATCATCAACCCAACCAACAATCCCAAATATGCCAGTGACAAAAATGGTTACCCATATATAACGGTTACTCAGATCGCCCCATAACAAAGCGCTAATAATAATGGCAACCAAAATCAGCGCACCACCCATAGTTGGAGTGCCCGCTTTTACCAAATGACTTTGGGGACCATCATCACGAATAGCTTGGCCGATTTGCTTAATCTGCAAATGCTTAATCATAAAGGGGCCAATGGCCATAGCGATAAACAGTGCTGTTAATACACCCATAATGGCGCGCATAGTCAGGTATTGGAAAACTCCAAATACACTATAAAATTGGGATAGATATTCAGCTAGCCATAACAGCATGGTTTATTGATCCTGTTCTAATAATAACTTCACAACGCGTTCCATACGACTCGAGCGCGAACCCTTTACCAAGCAACTTAAATTGCTCTTGGGAAGGGTTTGCAAATAGGGCATTACGTCCGCTTGTGACGCCACAGCGATGGGGTGTTGACCACCCTCAGCAGCAAACTGACTGACTGCTGCCGAGACCCGTGATCCCACGCCAATAAAATAGTTTATTCCAGCTTGAGCCGCATAACTTCCAAGCTCTTTATGCAGACCATAGGAAGCCGTGCCAAGTTCCCTTAAATCACCTAAAATCAAACAGCTATAACCTTTCTGTTTAGCTAATACATCAATAGCTGCTTTGACAGAGGCTGGGTTGGCATTATAAGTATCATCGATGACTAAAATATCATTAGTCAATTCATGGCGAACAAGGCGCCCTTGATAAGCTTCACAGGCCTGCAAACCAGCCTGAATTTGCTCTATTGACAGACCTGCTGCTGCAGCCGCAGCCGCCGCAGCTAGAGCATTGGCAACATTATGCCGACCCGCAATGGGTAAATGCACAGAGCATTGTTGGCCATCAATATTAAGTTCAAAGTCACTACTTTGTGCGCCCACATTTAATTGCTTAGCATGGACTCGGGCAGAGGCCTTATCAATGCTAAATGACCATACTTGGCGAGCTTCTGCCAACTGTAACCAATAGTGATAATTAGCATCATCAAGATTAAGTACAGCCTGCCCCTGTGCATCTAGGGATGAGACTATTTCACCCTTCGCCTTAACCACACCTTGCACACCACCAAAGCCCGACAAATGAGCATCTTGAGCATTATTTAAAATAGCAATCTGTGGGCGGCCAATACGACTGGTATAAGCTATTTCACCAATATGATTAGCACCTAGTTCAAGCACTCGATAATCAATCCCCTGGGCTTGCATATTCATAATGGTAATAGGCACCCCAAGATCATTATTGAAATTACCTTGCGTGACTTCCACTGAACCAGCCTCAGCTAGAATATGGCCCAACATTTCTTTAACCGTTGTCTTACCACTACTACCCGTCACCGCCAGCCAAGTACCAGACATCCGCTGGCGCCGAAAACTAGCTAATTCAGCCAAGGCTATGCGTGTATCAGCAACCCGCATTTGTGGTAGATCAGAATCAATATCGGTACTTACTAAAGCGCCAATCGCTCCTTTCTGCTGTGCCTGAGCAATAAATTCATGACCATCAAAATTAGGACCCACCAGAGCAATAAATAAATCACCGGCTTGTAAGGTACGGGTATCTGTTGAGATACGCGTAAAGCTGACATTAGTTGTCACCTTACTAGCCTGCAAAGGTCCTGCTAGTTGATCAAAGGCCAATTTCATGAACTCAACTCCTGTAACAAACAAGCCACGACTGCGCGATCACTAAAGTGATGTCGCTGGCCAGCAATCTCTTGATAAACTTCATGTCCTTTACCGGCCACTATAACAATATCGTTAGGCTTGGCCTGCCCAATAGCAAATTCCAGAGCCTGTTTACGATTATTGATCACTGTTACTTTGCCGTGATCAGTAAAGCCAGCCTGAATTTGTTGGGTAATAACCGTTGCATCTTCATAGCGCGGATTATCGTCGGTTACCACGATATTGTCCGCCCACTGTTCAGCTATTTTGGCCATTAATGGTCGTTTGCCTTGATCACGATTACCGCCACAACCAAACACGCACCACAATTGTCCTGTATCTAGGTGCTGACGCGTTGCCTGCAGGGCTGCTCGTAAAGCATCTGGGGTATGGGCATAGTCAACAATGACTGATAGTCCGGAACCACTATGGTATTGCTCCATCCGCCCAGGAACTGGATTTAATGCACAAAGAGCAGGTTGAATAGCAGCCAAGCTATAGCCCTTAGCCAATAGCACGCCTAGGCATGCTAATAGATTACTTAGATTAAACTCACCATATAGATTGGTCTTCAACTCCAAGCTACCCAAAGGGGTATTGATAATAGCTTCGAGGCCATGGCGAGTATAGTTTACTTCTGCCACACTGATAGCCACCTGCCCTCTTTGGGAGCGGGTGCTATAAGTCCAGAGGCGAACATCAGGTGCTATCTCATCAATTAAGGCCTGACCAAATTTATCATCGATATTTATGATGGCATGACGCAGTCCCGGCCAGCTAAACAATTTTGCCTTAGCTTGGGCGTAGGCTTGCATGGTGCCATGATAGTCAAGGTGATCTCTACTCAGGTTAGACAATATAGCAATATCAAATTGACAACCATCAACCCGATGCTGATCTAGACCATGGGAAGAAACCTCCATAGCGCAGGCCTGTGCGTCCTGATCTAGCATTTGGGCTAACAAATTTTGCACCGTTACCGCATCGGGTGTGGTGTTGGGGCCAGCTTGCAAATCATTTAGTAAGCCATTACCAGTGGTGCCAATAACACCACATGTATAGCCCATATTATTGTGGGCTTGGGCTAAATAATGACTAATACTAGTTTTGCCATTGGTGCCAGTAACGCCCATAAGATTCAGCTGAGTGCTTGGCTGAGCTAATATTTGCGCCGCCAATTTGCCTTGGTGTTGCGCTAATTGTGTTACCGGAATAATAGGCACAGTGAAGTTGGATGCCTCAAGCAGTTGTAACTGCGTGTCATCAATAGCCACCGCAGCGGCCCGTTTTGCTTGCGCTTGAGCAACAAAACTTTGTAATCGCTGCGGGTCCCCTACGCAGGCAATAAACAGATTACCTGCTACCACCTGCCGGCTGTCCGAAGTAACACCTGTGACATGCACGTCAGGCGTCACTGGGTCCCAACCCAGTGTTTTCCAAACCGCTGCCAAACCCGTTGCTTGCACACCCAACTCCACTGTTATTCTTGATTTGGCGCCAGATTATCTGGTGCCACATTTAATAAACGTAAACTCTCGGCCATAATGCGACTAAACACGGGGGCGGCCACTTCACCACCGTAGTATTGTTCACCTTGCGGTTGATCTATCACGACTACACACACAAGCCGTGGCTGACTAGCTGGTGCCATTCCTGCAAAAATAGCTGTATAGGCTTCATCTTCATAACCACCTGCTTGACCGGTTTTATGCACGGTGCCCGTTTTGCCAGCGACTCGATAAGAAGGTACTTGTGCCAAGGTGCCTGTGCCGCCCAGATTGGTAACCGTTTCCATCATAGCTACCACTTGTTGCGCCTGCTCCTCAGGCATAATTCGTTCTGCCTCAGGTACTGCATCTAATTTGAGTAGGGATACGGGACGCTTAAGTCCATGGCTAGCCAATACAGAGTAGGATGCCGCTAGCTGAATTGGTGTTACGGCAATACCATAGCCATAGGCCATAGTGGCCAGATTTAATGGATGCCATTTAGCATAATTGGGGAGTACACCTACACTTTCACCAGGAAAACCACTGCCTGTATCTTGACCCATACCAAAGCTATAGAAAGTATCCCGTAAACTGTGTTCTGGCATGGACATAGCCAGTTTGGTAACCCCGACATTACTTGATTTAGTAATAATGCCGGTCATATCCAAAACCCCATAATTGCGATGATCACGGATACTCTTGCCTGTTACTCGCACAAAACCAGGGCTAGTATCAACTTCACTATCAAGGGTGTATTGACCACTCATTAAAGCCGCAGAAACTGTTAACGGCTTTACTGTCGAACCAGGTTCCACCAAATCAGTCATGGCCCGATTACGAAGGCTATTTATTGCCATATTTTTACGATTATTGGGGTTATAGGAAGGTTGGTTAACCATGGCCAGCACTTCACCAGTCTGCACATCCAAAATCACTGCTGCCGCTGATTTGGCCCGATGTGCTTGTACCACCGCCTTTAACTCTCGATAGGCCACATACTGCATACGTAAATCGATACTTAAATGCAGGTCTTTACCCGGTTCCGCGGCTTGTAAAATACGTAAATCTTGAACCGTTCGCCCTTGGCGATCTTTTTTAACTAGTTTACGGCCATTTTGCGCCTGCAACCAATCTTCATAGGCCAATTCCAGACCTTCCTGACCACGACCGTCGACATTATTAAAGCCAACTAGATGAGTAGCGACTTCTCCAGCAGGATAATAGCGCTGGAATTCACGCTGACCGTATACGCCTTTAATGCCTTTATCAAGAAGAGCTTGGGCTTGATCTGGATTCATTTGACGCCGCAGATACATAAATTCTTTATTGCTCATACTTGTTAAACGAGCATTAAGCTTGTCGATATCCATATCCAGTGCAATGGCTACTTCTAAGGCCTCATCAGAGCCTGCAAGCAATTCCTGCGGTTGTGCCCATAGACTAATAACTGGGGCACTCACAGCCAAGGCCTTACCATGTCGATCAAGAACCATGCCGCGATGAGCAACCAAAGGCACTGTGCGCTCCATACGCGCATCACCTTGACGCTGTAAAAATTTTCTCTCGGTAAGGTTTAGGTCAATTAAACGCCATACTACTAGCCCAGCCGCAATAGCCATCAGCAGCCAAATAAAGCGTAACCGCCATGGGTATTCAACCTGATTCATGGTTGCCTCGCCATAATGACATCGGTGGCCGAAGGCACCCGCATTTGTAATTCATCACTCACTAAGCTTTCAACGCGACTGTAGGCGCTCCAAGCGCTTTGCTCAAGCAATAATTGACCCCATTCTTCTTGCATGGCATCGCGCTGTTGATTCATTTGGTGCAGCTCATTGACTAAAGCACGTTTTTCAAAGGAACTGTAAATAACCAATTGAGCACTAGCTACTAAGCCAGCCAAAAAAACAAGGCTCAGCATTAAAATATAGGTCTGGGCTTTGCGGCTAGCTTTGAGGAGCAGTCCGTTTAAGGCATAGCTTATATCTTTCATGCTAGTTTCTCCGCAACACGCATAACAGCACTACGGGCCCGCGGGTTTACTTGCACCTCGGCT
>DNNY01000198.1 GCA_003497765.1 Oceanospirillaceae bacterium | reverse complement strand
GAAGCGGTGGTTGCACAGCAAGAGCATGTGGCTGTGGTAGAAGTATTTGGCCCTATAATAAGTGGTGCCCCAGCCAGTAGTGAACAAATCGTGCCGAGTTTGCAAACGGCCTTTGCTGAAGACTATGCCAGGGCTATTGTGCTGGATATAAATAGCCCCGGTGGCAGCCCTGTGCAAGCTGGGATTATTTATGACGAGTTGGACCGCTTAAAGGCTCTTTATCCTAATAAAAAAGTCTATGCAGTGATTACTGATATTGGTGCCTCTGGGGCTTATTATATTGCAGCAGCAGCAGACTATATTTATGCCGACAAGGCCAGTATGGTGGGGTCTATTGGTGTTATTGGTAGTAGCTTTGGGTTTACTGAGTTAATGGATAAAGTAGGAGTTGAGCGTCGGTCCTATACGGCTGGAGACAATAAGGATTTCTTGGATCCATTTCAAGCGGAAAAGCCAGATCAAAAAGCGGCCTTTGAAAACATGTTAGAGCGTGTTCATCAGCAATTTGTTACTGCCGTTAAAACGGGTCGTGGAGAGCGCTTGGATGATAATCCTAAGCTCTTTAGTGGGGCGATTTGGGATGGTGAAGAAGCTGCTAAACTTGGCCTTATTGATGGCTTAGGCAGTATTTACAGTGTCACCAGAGAGGAAATTGGGATTATTGATTTAGAGGTCTATCAGCCCTCAAAAACGCCATTGCAAAAGCTATTAGACGAAGTAGGAGCTCAAGCCAGTGTGCATTGGCAGTCTTGGTTGCAAACACCACGCATGCAATAAACTCTTTTTAACCCCCTAAAGGCCCTTGGCCAAGGTCATTGAGAATGCTGGTTAGGGAAATCAGGGGCAGGCCAATTAAGGTATTTGGATCTTTGCCTTGCATACCGTTAAAGAGAGTGATGCCTAGACCTTCACTCTTAAACGAACCTGCACAGTTATAGGGTTGTTCGGTGAGTAAATAGTTTTCAATTTGCTTAGACGTTAAAGGTCTCATCTGCACCTGATATGCTTCAACCAATTGGTGTCTTTGGTTGCCAAAAATAACACATAACCCAGTATGAAAAGTGATGGTTTTACCCGCCATACTTTGTAGCTGCTGAATGGCTTGCTCATGACTACCAGGTTTACCTAAAATAGAGTCCTCACAAGTGGCCAATTGATCACTACCAATAACAATGCTGTCGGGGTTTTTACTAGCGACAGCCTGCGCTTTTAATCCAGCTAAGCGATAAGCTGCATTGGCGGCTGTTTCATTCTCTAGTAAGGCTTCATCGGTGAAGGGGTTTTGGCATTCAAAGGGCAGTTTAAGCTGCTGCAGTAAGGCGCGTCGATAAGGGCTTGTAGAGGCTAAAATAATGTTTACAGACATGGGATATACTTGGTTCTTGGAATAGGTTGCTAGTATTATGAATAAAACGGCATTATTTTACTTGTTTTTTTGCCTCAAAAGGCGATTTTCTTTGACAATAGCAGTCGACCTGAATATCATATCGCGCCATGTTTGATACACCTTTAGCGCGTATTCTTGATTCTCGTAAACTCTGTGATTCACAGCAGCTTATAACAGGATCCATTGAAGTGGCAGAATTAGATGGTCTGCTGTCTTTTTTGGAATCTGATGCGGGTCAGGTAAAGGTTACTCTACAGTTTCAACGTGACGACCACCGTCGTCCTTTGATAACTGGACAAGTGGCAGCCAAAGGGGTGGAAATTCTATGCCAGCGTTGTTTACAGATTGATATCCAAGAATTGCTTGTTGGTCTTAACGTGGTGGTGGTATTAGATGAATCGCAAGCTGAGAAGCTTCCGGCCGAGTATGATGCTTGGATTGTTGAAGATGGGCAGCTTAATATACGCGAACTTCTAGACCAAGAATTAATATTGAGTTTGCCTATCGTGCCGTATCACGCTGACTGTAAAGTCGAAACCCAATACGGTGACGCTGGGTCCAAACAACAGCAGGAAAGCCCTTTTGGGGTGCTTGCCAGCTTGTTGCAAAAAGATTAGTTAACGCATATCCATTTAGGAGTAATCAGCCATGGCTGTACAGCAAAATAAGGTCACCCGTTCTAAGCGTAACATGCGCCGTGCCCACGATTCATTGACTAGCGCTACCTTGTCTGTAGATTCGACAACTGGTGAAACTCATCGTCGTCACCACGTGACTGCAGATGGTTTCTACAAAGGCCGTCAAGTAGTAAATAAAGACGCTGAATAAGTTTGTCAGTTAGTTATACCCTGGCGCTTGACGCCATGGGTGGGGATCTTGGTCCCCAGCCCAGTCTCGAGGCAGCCTTAGTCTGCCTCGATCTGTTTCCCCGTCTGCAATTGCAGTGGATTGGTCCCAAGGATCAACTTAATGGCTTGCTTGCTTCTGTACCAGCCAGCCAGCAATATCTTTTATCTCGACTAAATGTGATTAGGGCAGATGATGTCATCGAAATGACCGATGATGTATTGGTAGCCTTACGTCAAAAACAAAATTCTTCTATGGGTGTTGCTTTGCAACAAGTTGCTGCTGGGCAGGCTGATGCCTGTGTTACCTGTGGTAATTCAGCCGCTTTAATGGCTCTGAGTCGGCAGTTACTGGCTACTTTGCCAGGTTTTGAACGGCCAGCATTTGCTAGTCATATTCCTACTTCAACGAATCCCTGTTTAGTCGTTGATATGGGTGCTAACCTTGCTCCAAGTGCCGAACAGTTAACTCTTTATGCTGTTGCTGGGCAGGCATTAGAGCAAGCATTGCAACCAGCTCAACCGGTTACTGTTGGTCTCTTGAATATTGCTAGTGAAGCCAGAAAAGGACAACCTAAGGTACAAGAGGCACATCAATTATTAGGCGCGCATAGGGAATTAAATTATCATGGTTTTGTTGAGCCCCAAGAAGTATTTAAGGGTAAGGTAAATGTGCTAGTCTGTGATGGCTACGCGGGTAATGTTTTGATCAAATCGGCCGAAGGCGTCAGTCAAATGTTGTCTTCAGCTCTCTATAAACATGCTCAACAACAAGGTGATGATAATGCCTTTCTGCAGCAAAAAGTTGTGCAACCATTGCAGTCTCGTTTTGATGCTCGCAAGCTAAATGGTGCTTTCCTACTAGGATTGCAGAGTTTGGTGGTAAAATCCCATAGTTATGCTGATACCACTGCCTTAGTGGCCGCTATTACTTCGGCGGTGCAATATCTGGAAATGCAGTTTACTGAACATGTGGCAGATGCCATAACAGAATAATAGTTAATTATAATATTTAGAGGCCTTTTTATGACATCCAAACTTGCCTTTACTTTTCCTGGTCAAGGATCACAAGCCGTAGCTATGTTGGCTGATCTTGCAGATCAGTCGGTGGTTACTGATACCTTTGCTGAAGCTAGCAATGTCTTGGGTTACGACTTATGGGACTTGGTGCAAAATGATGATCAAGGAAAACTTAATCAAACCCATATAACTCAGCCAGCACTGCTTACGGCAAGTGTCGCTCTATGGCGTTTATGGTCTGCTCACAATGGCCAACAACCAGATTTTATGGCTGGTCATAGTCTGGGTGAGTATTCGGCCTTGGTATGTGCCGGAGCGATTGCTTTTACTGATGCTGTGGACTTGGTTCGTGCTCGCGGTGAATATATGCAGGCTGCAGTGCCAGCTGGCACAGGTGCGATGGCGGCTATTATTGGTTTGGCTGATGCAGTAATTGCTGAAGCTTGCACTGCCTCTGCAGCTGGTGAAATAGTGGCACCAGTAAATTACAACTCGCCGGGGCAAGTGGTTATTGCCGGTGCCAAAGCAGCTGTTGAACGAGCTATGTTGGCTTGTAAGGACGCTGGCGCTAAGCGAGCTTTGCCTCTGCCTGTCAGTGTGCCATCTCATTGTGCGTTAATGCAGCCCGCCGCTGAACAGCTGGCTGACAAATTATCAGCTATTGAAGTCACTATGCCTAGCATACCTGTGGTACAGAATGTCCACGCTCAAGTAGCTCATAATGTTGACGAGTTGGTGTCTAATTTAGTTGCCCAGCTTCATCAACCAGTGCGCTGGACAGGTTGTGTACAGAATATGGCCCAACAAGGTGTTGAAGTTAT
>DNNY01000153.1 GCA_003497765.1 Oceanospirillaceae bacterium | reverse complement strand
TAATATTGTCGCTATTGTCCGAGAAGCTATTGGCCCCAAGGCATGGCTTAGTGCCAAGATTCGATTAGGTTATGAGGATACTCATTTAGCCGTTGATAATGCGCAGGCCATAGCCGCTGCCGGGGCCAATGAATTAGTTGTTCATGCACGCACCAAGCTGCAGGGCTATAAACCTCCAGCCCATTGGCATTTAATCAAACCTATTCGCGAAGCCGTTAATATTCCAGTGATTGCTAATGGTGAGGTATGGAATATTGATGACTATAAACAATGCCAAGCAATCAGCGGCTGTGAAGATGTGATGTTAGGTAGAGGGGTGGTATGGCGGCCAGATTTGGCTTGGAGTATTCGTAATCCAGAGCACCTGTATTATCAATGGCAGCAAGTACATCCGTTGGTGATGGGTTTTTGTGAGCGTGTTGCTAAGCAGGTACCAGCCCGATTTCAAGGCGCGCGAGTCAAACAATGGTTAGCATTGTTAGGTCGGGTTTATCCTGAGGCGGCGACCACCTTTGCACAGATTAAGCGGTTAAAAACCTTGGCTGAAATAGAAACTTGTCTGCGGGCTATGACTGAACTGCCACAGTCGTGAACGGCGAAGACAAATTAGGCTATAATAGACAGTGTTTGTATTTGAATGTGGTTATTGTTAATTTATTGTTGTCTATAGTGCCAAGTTGCGCTGAGTAAATAACGTTTAGCAAACTCATTAAGACTTAAAAGGTAAACACTTGTTTTCTATTGCCCGTAATATCCTTTTTCAATTTTCTCCCGAAACGGCTCATGACATCACCTTAGATACCCTCGCTGCGGCTGCTAGGTTGCGCTTGGTACCGGCCCTTGTTCCAAGTGTCCCAACTGCACCTGTTGAAGTGATGGGTATACAATTCCCTAACCCTGTTGGTCTGGCTGCAGGTTTGGATAAAAATGGTGATTGTATCGATGGTTTAGCCAGTCTGGGCTTTGGCTTTATCGAGATAGGTACCGTTACCCCACGTCCTCAGCCTGGTAATCCAAAGCCACGTATCTTCCGTATTCCTGCTGCCAAGGGCATTATTAATCGAATGGGATTTAATAATGATGGTGTTGATGCCTTAATTGCCAATGTCAAAAGGGCACGTTTTAACGGCATCTTAGGTATTAATATTGGTAAAAACTTTGATACTCCTGTAGAGCAAGCAGTAGATGATTACCTGATTTGTATGCGCAAGGTATATCCATATGCTAGCTATATTACGGTTAATATTTCTTCCCCTAATACACCAGGTTTGCGTGATCTGCAATATGGTGAATCACTGCGTCAGCTGCTAAGCCGCTTAAAACAAGAGCAGACTGCTTTAGTAGCAGAGCATGATTATTATGTGCCTTTAGCCGTAAAAATTGCCCCAGATATGGATAGTGAACAATTAGCCGATGTGGCCACATGTGTGCGTGATGAAAAAATTGATGCCGTTATTGCTACCAATACCACCCTTAGCCGAGAGGGGGTTGAAAATATGGCTCATGGGCATGAGGCTGGTGGCTTAAGTGGTGCACCTTTAACGGATCGTTCTACAGCTGTTATTGCTGAGTTGTACCAGCTATTGGGTGAAAATGTGCCAATTATTGGTGTAGGGGGAATTACTAGTGGTGATGATGCCAAAGCAAAATTGGCTGCGGGGGCGAAATTAGTACAGATATACTCTGGATTTATCTATGCTGGCCCCAAATTAATTGGCGATTGCGTTGAAGCTATTCGTTAGCCTATTAATAAATCTATTTTACTCTAGGCTTTTAGAACGGGAGTAATGGCACATGACAAGACAATTTATTGGTCTAGGATTATGGAAATTTTTGCAGAGTGTTATCTCTGTCCTAGCAGGTGTGCAGTCGCAAAATAAACGTCAGCAAGACTTTGCTGGGGATAATTTGTTGCGCATTATTAGCACATGTTTGGGGGGCGCAGTGGTGTTGATTTTAGTGGTTTTGGTGATGGTCAATATGGCCTTACCTGACCCTAGCTGAATAGTTTAATAAATTAGTTGCAAAAGTAATGTTAAAACCATCATAATGTGCGCTGCTCATTTTAATGGAAAAATTTGAGCAAGCGAGATGATAATACTTTTTATATCCACCCAAAAAAAATAATCAAGAGGTAAGGTATGAAGATTCGGACTTGGTTGAGTCTAAGTTCCATCGCACTTTTATTGTCGTTAAGTTCCCTTGCAAAAGCGGAATGGGGCGTAAATATGACTGAAGGTGTGACTGAAATTAGCCAATCTATTTACGATTTACACATGCTCATTTTTTGGATTTGTGTGGCCATAGGCGTTGTGGTTTTTGGCGTGATGTTCTATGTCATGTTTAAACATCGCAAATCCAAAGGTGCCGTTGCCGCTCAATTCGATGAGAGCGTAACACTAGAATGGTTGTGGACAGTGATTCCAACCATCATTCTTATAGCCATGGCAGTTCCTGCCACCAAAACATTGGTTGAGATGTACGATGCTAGTGATGCTCAGGTGGACATCAAGATCACTGGCTATCAATGGAAATGGCAGTATGATTATTTGGGTGAAGATGTCAGCTTCTTTAGTAACTTAAGCACCTCTAGAGATGCCGTATACAATAAAGAAGAAAAGGGTGAAAACTACCTCCTTGAAGTGGACAAAGAAGTCGTTATACCGACGGGTCAAAAAGTCCGCTTCCTCATTACTTCAAACGATGTTATCCATGCTTGGTGGGTGCCAGAGTTTGCTGTCAAAAAAGATGCTATCCCTGGCTATGTAAATGAATCTTGGGTCAATGTTCCCGTTGGGCAAGAAGGCATCTATCGCGGTCAATGTGCCGAACTATGTGGTGTGGATCATGGCTTTATGCCCATTGTGGTAAGAGCTGTTAGCCAGGCCGACTACGCCACTTGGCTTGATGAACAACGGGCTGAAAAAGAAGCTGCTGCCTTGGCTGCTCTAGGTGACTATAGCTTTGACGAGTTGATGACAACGGGTGCCGAAGTCTATGCTGGTCGCTGTGCCGCTTGTCATGGACAAAACGGTGAGGGTATGGGCTCCATGTTCCCACCCATGGTTGGCAGTGACATTGTATTGAACGATGTCGAAAAGCATATAGACATTTTGATCAATGGTGTGGCTGGTTCAGCCATGCAATCATTCGCCGAACAACTGACTGATGTCGAAATTGCTGCTGTTATTACTTATGAGCGTAATGCTTGGGGTAATGATACTGGTGACATTGTCACGCCCCGCGATATTATCGATGCACGTCAATAGGAGGATCAGATGACCACGACTACTGCTGCACATGACGATCATGGCCATCATGGCCCCGCCAAAGGCATTATGCGTTGGGTACTAACTACCAACCATAAAGATATTGGTACTATGTACCTGTGGTTTAGTTTTATTATGCTGCTTACTGGCGGCGTAATGGCATTAATCATTCGTGCCGAACTTTTCCAACCCGGTATGCAATTGATTGAGCCAGAGTTTTTTAATCAGATGACCACCATGCATGGTCTGATTATGGTGTTCGGTGCCATTATGCCGGCCTTCGTTGGTTTGGCAAACTGGATGGTGCCAATGATGGTGGGGGCGCCTGATATGGCACTACCCCGTATGAACAACCTGAGCTTTTGGATTTTGCCTTTTGCTTTTGGCATGCTGCTACTGACTCTATTTAGTGAGGCAGGGGCACCTAACTTTGGTTGGACATTCTATGCACCTTTATCCACTACCTATGCGCCTTCAAGTGTAACTTACTTTATTTTTGGTGTGCATTTGATGGGTATCTCTTCCATTATGGGTGCCATTAACATTGTTGCTACTATCTTAAATATGCGTGCTCCAGGCATGACTTATATGAAGATGCCATTGTTTGTATGGACATGGTTTATTACTGCTTATTTGTTAATTGCTGTTATGCCTGTATTAGCAGGTGTAGTAACCATGATGTTGATGGATATTCACTTTGGTACCAGCTTCTTTAATGCGGCTGGTGGTGGTGACCCAGTATTGTTCCAGCACTTGTTCTGGTTCTTTGGACACCCAGAAGTGTATATTATGATTCTGCCAGCCTTTGGTATTGTTTCGCATATTATTCCAACCTTCTCACGTAAGCCATTATTTGGTTATTCGTCTATGGTTTATGCGACTGCATCCATTGCCTTCCTGTCGTTTATTGTATGGGCTCACCATATGTTTACCGTGGGTTTACCCTTGGTTACTGAGCTATTCTTTATGTATGCGACTATGGTTATCGCCATTCCTACCGGCGTGAAGGTATTTAACTGGGTATCAACCATGTTCCAAGGCTCATTAACCTTTGAGACGCCAATGCTGTTTGCGATAGCGTTTGTTATCCTCTTCACCATTGGTGGTTTCTCAGGCTTGATGTTGGCCATTGCCCCAGCTGACTTCCAATACCATGATACCTATTTTGTGGTAGCTCACTTCCACTATGTATTGGTGCCGGGTGCATTATTCGCCATCATTGCTGGTGTTTACTTCTGGTTACCTAAGTGGTGCGGTAATTATTACGATGAGTTTTTGGGTAAGTTGCATTTTTGGCTATCCTTTATTGGTGTCAATATCACCTTCTTCCCAATGCACTTTATCGGCTTAGCAGGTATGCCTCGTCGTATTCCTGACTATGCATTACAGTTTGCTGACTTTAATGCTGTGGCTTCTGTGGGTGCCTTTATCTTTGGTTTCTCTCAGCTACTCTTCCTGTATATCGTTATTAAAACGATTCGCAGTGGCAAGCAGGCCACACCAGAGGTGTGGGAGGGCGCTGATGGCCTAGAATGGACTTTGCCATCGCCAGCACCTTATCACTCCTTTAGTGAACCACCACAGGTGAAGTAATCTAAACGAGGGTTATTGAGATGTCATCAAAACCAAATGTAGCTAAGTCAGCAATTAAACATCTGTTTGTTGCCTTGGCTATGTTTGGCTTCGGTTTTGCCTTAGTACCACTTTATGATGTGTTTTGTGAGATTACCGGCCTTAATGGCAAGGTCACTGGCACCGTGGAAAAGGTTGATTACACTGTTGATACATCTCGCACAGTTACTGTGCAGTTACTGGCTTCGAAAAATGCCGAAATGCCATGGCGCTTTATGGCCCTGCAAGAGCAGATCGACCTTCACCCCGGTGAATGGAAGCAGATTGGCTTTTGGGCGTCTAATACCACTGCTAGTGACATGGTATCGCAAGCGGTGCCAAGTATTACGCCTGCTCGAGCTGCAGAATATGTGCAAAAAACAGAGTGCTTTTGTTTCCAACAACAGCCACTTGCCGCTGGTGAGTCCAAGCAAATGAATATGGTGTTCACAATTTCACCCGAGTTACCAGAGGATATTCAAACAGTCTCTATGGTGTATACATTGTTTGACGCGACTGAATTTGCAGACCCAGAAAAAGTAGCAAAATTAAACTAGCCAAATTATAAAAATTAGAAACCTTTGAAAAGGAGCGTTTTATGGCAACAAGTAGTTATTACGTACCAGAAAGTAGTCGTTTGCCAATCTTCACCAGTATTGGATTGATTTGTATGGCTGCCGGTGCTGCCGGCATGATTAACCATATCAGTTCTGGCACAGAAGGTTGGGCTTTTCCCCACTTTGTCTTTTTTACTGGGGCTTTGATCGTAGCGGCTGTGTTATATAACTGGTTTGGTATGGTAATCAAAGAAAGTATGGGCGGCCTTTATAGTCAACAGATGGATAGATCCTTCCGCTGGGGTATGGGTTGGTTCATCTTCTCGGAGGTAATGTTCTTTGCTGCTTTCTTTGGCGCGCTATTTTATGTTCGTCAATGGGCTGGCCCTTGGTTGGGCGGATCGGGAGATAAAGGCGTTAGTCATATGCTATGGCCTGATTTTATATACCAATGGCCCATGTTTAATAATCCTGCTGGTGCGGATTTGCCTGGCCCTAACGCTATTATTGACCCTTGGCATATTCCATTATTGAACACCATACTCCTGATATCTTCTAGTGTGACCATTACATTTGCCCACCATGCTCTACGCACTATGCAAAGAGGGCGGGTTATCTTTTGGTTAGCCTTTACCGTGATTCTTGGTGCTGTTTTTGTTTACTATCAGATTCTTGAGTATGTAGAAGCTTATCGCGACCTTGGTTTGACCCTTGCGTCGGGTATTTATGGCTCAACCTTCTTTATGCTGACTGGCTTCCATGGAGCTCACGTTACCATTGGCGCAATTATATTGTTTGTCATGTGGATACGCATTGTGAAGGGGCATTTCACCCCAGATCAACATTTTGGCTTTGAGGCTGCTGCATGGTACTGGCACTTTGTTGATATGGTATGGATTGGTCTTTTCTTCTTTGTCTATATTATCTAGGCAAGCAAGAGAAGATTGAAAAAATTAGTGGTTTTGGAGATGTAGATACACCGATTAGTGTATCTGAGACCAAGGTGAAGCAGTAACTAATTCACCACTCCAAAACCCATATATGACGACAAGAATCAGTAGTACACATAACCCCACTCTTAACTTCAAAGAGGTGAGTAAGCGTTTAGAGTCTTTTTCATCTTTAAGCAAGAAGAACAAACCGGAAGATAGGCTTATTAGAGCCAATAGGAAGATAACGCCAATTATCCACTTGATCAGCATTGCTTAATACCTCCTGCTAATGATTAGCTAGTGTGAGTTTCTATGTGGCATAGTATAACGCAAAATAAAGCTCTGACTGTATTTGTATTAATATTCTTACCAGTCACCTTGGCCCTTGGCTTTTGGCAGTTGGATCGAGCTGCCCAGAAAGAAACCTTGGTGAATGCTGCACAAGAAGGCAAGGTACTGCGTCAAATAGATGCGCAAGCAGACCTAGTAGGCTTGCCAGATTATCAGCAAGTAACTTTCTCAAGTATCTTTACTGAGCCATATATTTGGTTAATAGATAATCAAGTTTGGCAATCTCAGGTGGGTGTTGATGTCGTTGGCATTGTGCCTTTTGGGTCGCGCTACTTATTAGTCAATCGTGGTTGGTTAAGTTGGACTGATCGTAGTGAACTACCTGCAGTGGCAATGCCCACGGGCATGACTAAACTATTAGGTACTTTATCCCCAATTGCTGGTGAAGCCTTTGTACTAGCGCCAGATTCACCGCAGGAAAACTACCCACAATTACGCCAAAGTATTGTCCTAAATGATATTGAAACTCAAACGGGATATGCATTATGGCCCTATATACTTTATTTGCAGGATGGTAGTGAAGCACTATTAGAAACCCATTGGCGAATGGTGCAAATGGGTCCAGAGAAACACCTTGGTTATGCTGTGCAATGGTTTGGCCTAGCATTAACTTTAGTGATTTTATATTTGTATAGAATAAGACAACATAGTAAAACCAGACATCATAAGGAATTAGACAAGTGAAAAAACAACATGCTAACCGTTTGTCATTAATTGCCATTCTTGTGGTCAGCGTAGTACCGCTGATTGTGGCAATTCTGATGTATTTTATGCAGTGGGGTGTACCTACAAATAGAACTAACAATGGCCTATTAATCTCACCACCAGGGCAGTGGCAGGATTTAAATGCGCAGCTAATGAGTGAAGCCAATTATGATGATAGTGGTGCCAATTGGACGCTATTGGTGCAGCTCGGTGGGCCTTGTGATGAGTCTTGTAATACTAATTTACACACTTTGCGGCAGGTGCATTTGGCTCTTGGTAAAGAAGCTCATAGAGTGAAAAGATCGCTGATTTTTTCTTTACCAGATGGTATGGAAACTATTATATCAGAATACCCTAATATGCAGCTTGTGCAGATTACTAATGCCGATATATTAAGCCAAGGTGCGGGTATTTATGTGGTCGATCCCCTTGGGAATATCATGATGTTTTATGCTTTTGAGCAAATTGGTAAGCCCATGCTTAAAGATATGAAAAAGCTACTGAGAACGTCAAATATTGGCTAAGTCTTGTGAAAATTATTCTTATATGTTATTGATTAAGAATGGCATTTGGTTTTTACTTGCTCATGCCTAAGACAAAAGAACAAATATAATAATACATGCTGCCGAGGGGCAGAAAAGAGAGGTAAGAATGGTTGCTGTAAATAACCTACTATCCCATTTATGGGTGGCAAGAGTTTGGCAAAACTTACGTGCGAAGCGCATCTCTATTTGGCAATGCTACTTTAATAGGCTTTCTTGGTTAGCCTTGATTCCAGCCGTTTCAGTCTATATAGGTTTTACTCAAGTTGGTTGGGTGTTAGGTGGCAGTGAAAGAAATTTTCTGACTCCTGAAAGTGGCCTAATGCTGGGAGCAACCCTATATATAGGTATCATCTTGGGTATTTCCTGTATTGGTAAGGGCATTCACTGGATGGAAAAAACCTATGGCTCTGGTTCCAGTTACCGTACCTGTGTGGTCTTGGCAACTTATGTTGCGACTCCCGTTCTGCTCGGTAGTGTGGTGTTTGTTTGGCCTATTCTCTGGTTGGTATTAACTGTGCTGAGCCTTACGGCGGCTATTTCTATTTATTTAATGTTTATCGGTGTCAACGTTATGATGCAGGTGCAGGAGAATAGGGGCACCTTGTATAGTGTTTCTATTATGACCATTGCTTTGTGTGTGTTTGTTGGCATGATTATTACCGAGGTGGTTTTATTTTCAACGGTATTAACATTAACCATTCGCTAATAATGATTAATTAATAGCCATCATATTAATAATTAAAATAGGTGACGCTGGTGTTTTTTAGGTATTTTTGGGAATTGGTATATAACCCACAACGCTCTTGGCGTTTAGTGCGCAAACAGCGGTATGGATTGCGCCATAGCTACTTTACGCAACTAAGCTGGATGGCAGCCATACCCTCTGTATCCTTTTATATCGGTTCTACCCAAATGGGCTGGCGCATAGGTGTTGGTGATTATCATACTTTGGCTCATGAGACTGCCATGTACCTTGGCATTGCACTGTATATAAGTATTATAGCCTTTGTTAGTTTGCTGGCCTTTAGTGTCTATTGGATTGAGCGTGTATATGGATCCAATGCCGGCTTTCGCAATTGTATGGTGCTTGCCACCTTTGTTGTTTCGCCTATTTTAGGGGCGGGTATTTGCACTTTATTACCACTGGTATGGTTTAATGCCCTAGTGTTGTTGTTGGCTATGTTTGTGTCTTTGTATTTTCTCTTCACTGGTATGCCGGTGATGATGAAAGTATCCGTCGAACGTAGTTTTTTGTTCTGTTTAGCTACTATAACTGTGGCGGTTATGGTGAAATCTTTGTATTTTGGCATCGCCGCCTTTGTGTTTGTCAACTGGCTACCTTTAACAACCCTCTAAGCACCCATTAAAAACTCTAGAAAAATAGCTATTTTCCGCCACTCTAGGTCATAAATTGATTGAACTGCGTGGCTTTTTTACTTAACATCCGGTTTGGTTAAAAAAACAATAAGGATGAATCCATGTCTATATTAGCCATATCTGACAGATATGTGCCTTCTTGGCGTCACTATCTTACCTTGTGTAAGCCTAAGGTAGTGTTGTTGATTGTCTTTACGGCCGTTGTCGGTATGCTGCTGGCCACAGAATCTTTTCCATCTTGGCAAGTGTTGGTTTTTGGTAATTTGGGTATTGGTTTAGCAGCGGCGTCGGGTGCTGCAATCAATCATTGGGTGGATCAGCGTATTGATGCAGTTATGGAACGTACTCAGTCGCGTCCTTTGCCTACGGGTGGCATTCACCCCATGGCAGCGTTGGTATTCGCTCTCGTCCTATGCATGCTATCGATGCTAATTTTACTAGTATTTATTAATATGCTTACAGCACTATTAACATTGTTGTCAGTGATTGGCTACGCGGTTATCTATACGGTTTACCTTAAACGTTCCACACCTCAC
>DNNY01000213.1 GCA_003497765.1 Oceanospirillaceae bacterium | reverse complement strand
ATTATTTCTGAACTAAAATTAGATAAATTTGATATTCAAATATTGCATGAGCTTCAGGCTAATGGCAGCCTCTCTAATCATGAACTTGCTGAACGCGTTGGTTTAACGCCAGCACCTTGTTCACGCCGAGTAAAACAACTTGAAGAAGCAGGGGTCATCAGAGATAAGGTGGTACGAGTTAATGAACGCGCAGTAAATCTGAACCTAACTGCTATTCTACATATCAGCATGGACAAACATATCCCCGAGCGCTTCCAACGTTTTGAAGACACCATCAGTGAGTTTCCGGAAGTGACAGAATGCTATATTATCACTGGGCATGAAGCAGACTATCAGCTCAAGCTTTCGGTACCAGACATGGATAGTTATCACGACTTGCTACTTGGCAAAATCACTCGCATAGAGGGTGTTAGTGGTGTTAAGTCCGCTTTTGTAATGCGCAAAATTATTGATAGCACCAAAGTGCCACTAAATTATATTGGTTGAGATAGCTTTATGAGCATGGATTTTACGCCTATTTATCAACGCGCTTTACGTCGTAATGGCACCCCCGAAGCCCTAGAGCTTCGTTTATTAGATCCCCTGTCCCCTACCCAAATACAATGTCTAGAAGACCATCGTTATCTGGCCATGATGGCAAAAGTGGTTTTTCAAGCCGGGTTTGTGTGGCGCGTTATTGAAAAAAAATGGCCAGCTTTTGAGAAAGCATTTTTGGGTTTTGATGCGGACAAGTTATTATTGTTAAGTCCCGAACAAATCGAGGCTATTGGCAAAAATAAAGATATTGTCAGAAATCATCAAAAAATTAATAGTGTATTTGCCAACGCATTATATATTTACGATCAACAGCAAGAATATGGCAGTTTTGCCAGTATGGTCGCCAACTGGCCCCATGAGGACTTTGTCGGCCTTTGCTGGCATCTAAAAAAATATGGTTCAAGATTAGGCGGCATGAGTGGCCCAAGAATGTTGCGCTATATGGGTATAGATGCTTTTATGCTTACCGGTGACGTCAGTATGTGCCTGCGCGATGCCGGCTTGGATATCGCCGAAACACCCACCAGCCAACGTGATCTAAAAAAAGTACAGGCTCTGTTTAATGACTGGCACCAACAAACCGGTTATTCATTTACTCGACTTAGCCGCATCTGTGCTTGCTCCATTGGCAGCAATTACGCTAGTCAGAACTAAATTACCACACTTAATACCTAGGCACCTGTTATCTCAGACTGGGCCACCATCCAGTCTCTAAATTCACGCACGCCTGGCCGAGTTAAATGGCTTGGCGGACAACATACATAATAGGCATAATCGGTTTCTAAAGCATCATCAAACACTTTCACTAATCTGCCTGACTGCAGATGATCACTAACAAACTGACTGGAACAGAGGGCAAAGCCTTGGCCATCAAGAGCACCTTGAATCAAGACATTGGTATCATCAAAAATATAGCCACTTTTAAGGGAAATATCAGGTAATCCAACCTGACGATACCATGCGAGCCAATTTTCATGATCACTATCATGTAAAAGGTAATATTCGGCCATTTGCGCAGGGATTTGAATGGGTGGTCGACTAGCTAAATAGGCAGGACTTGCCACGGGGAAATAATCCAATTGCATAATCGGGTATGCGTCTACACCAGGCCAATAACCACGACCATAGGTAACGGCCAAATCAATATCCTCACGGGCAAAATCGACGGCCTGATTACCATGGGACATGGATAAACTGACCTCAGGATATAAGTGCCAAAAATCCATCAGTTTAGGCGATAACCACTTAGCAGAAAATGACGGTGCGGAACGTATTTTCACCATACCTCTAGACTCTTCTAGACGTAAATTCTTGATAGCATCGGCTATATTATCCAAACTTTCTTCTAGCACTGGCAATAAGCGTTGACCATATTCGGTTAGATGCAAGTTGCGGGGAGAACGAACAAATAGTGGCCTATCTAAATAATCTTCCAAAGATTTAACTTGATGACTGACTGCCGCTTGAGTCACAAATAGCTCATCGGCGGCACGCGTAAAACTGAGATGACGTGCAGCAGCTTCAAAAGCTCGAACACTATTTAAGGGAGGAAGTTTACGCGTCATAAGGTTTATTTATTATTATTTAATGATTAGAAATCCTAATGCTAAACAAAGAAATTATCAATTGAAAATTAATTTAAAAATCGCGAATATGAGTTGCCAAGTATGGATGTGTTGAGTCCTATCATGACTATAAAAATAAAAGCAAACAATAAACTTACATAGGGTGACAATATGGCCCGAAGATCTGGTGGTCGTTCAGCCCGCTTAGCAGTGCGACAAGCGCCCCTTGCGGAAGATATCAAACCTGTTCATGCAGGCGAAATTGGAGGCAGTTACACCCCCCTTAGCAAAGAGGACATGGAGGCCATTGCCGATAATGCATTCCGTATTTTGGCAGAGATTGGCTTTGGTCGAGCTACGCCTCATTGCATAGAAACCTGCGTTAATGCCGGTGCTGAATTCGGTGCTGATGGTCGTTTGCGCATGCCACGTGATTTAGTTGAGCGTTCTATGGCAATGGCGCAAAGCAATATGACCCTATATGGCATCAGTCCGGATCATGATCTCCAATTACATGGCCAAAGAGTCCATTTTTCTACCGCTGGGGCAGCTGTGCATATTGCTGACCCCACCAGTAATAGTTATCGTGATCCCGTAACAGGGGATCTATATGATATGGCACGCATTGCTGATCAATGTGAGCATATTCATATGTTTCAGCGTACCTGTGTTTTACGTGATATTGCCAACCCGAAGGATCTTGATTTAAACACCTTATATGAATCAATAATGGGCACCAGCAAACATATTGGTACCAGTTTTACTGCTGCCGATCATGTTGAAGAAGGTTTGCAAATGCTGCATATGATAGCGGGTAGCGAGGCACAATGGCGGGCTCGACCTTTCGTTTCCATGTCGAACTGTTTTGTCGTTCCCCCAATGAACTTTGCTGAAGAGTCTCTAGAGTGCCTTCGTGTGGGCGTCGAAGGTGGTATGCCAATATTACTCCTCTCTGCTGGCCAGGCGGGTGCTACCTCACCTGCTTTACTTGCCGGTGCTGTCTCCCAAGCATGGGCTGAATGCCTCGGCGGTTTAGTCTATGTTAATGCAATTAAACCTGGTGCTCCGGCAATTATAGGCACCTGGCCATTTGTCTCTGACTTGCGCACGGGGGCCATGAGTGGTGGCTCGCCAGAGCAAGGGATTCTATCAGCTGCCTGTGTACAAATGGGTCATTATTTTGACTTGCCCACGGGCACAGCTTGCGGCATGACCGATGCCAAACTGCCAGACTTCCAAGCTGGCTCAGAACGTGCCTACACAGCTGCTGCTGCCGCTATGGCTGGGGCTAATGTCGTTTATGAAGCGGCTGGCATGTATGCTAGCTTGATGGGCGTATGTCCAGAAAGCCTATTAATGGATAATGATGTATTGGGCGCATGCTTACGTATTACCAAGGGCTTAAAGGTAGATGAGCAAGCCCTTAGTTTTGATGTTATTAAAGATGTCTGTTTGAATAATAAAGGTCATTATTTAGGCTCTGACCAGACCTTACAGGTTATGCAAAGTGAATATATATACCCTGAACTTGGTGATCGGCTTAGCCCAAATCAATGGCAAGAGGCTAATACCCCCGTGTTACTAGATAAAGCCATTACTTTAAAGGAAAAAATTCTCAGTGAATATTTTCCAGACCATATCGATGATGCCACTGATATGGCTATTCGTAGACGTTTTAAAATTGGTATTAGTCGCACCCATATTGGCCGCGCTGAAGAAACCCAAGGAGTTTGATTATGTCTTTACCCTCACACACGCGCGTGGTTATTGTTGGCGGTGGTTCCCTTGGGGTTAATTTAGCTTATCACCTTACCGAGGAAGGCTGGACAGATATAGTCTTAGTAGAAAAAGGCGAACTAACCAGTGGCTCTACTTGGCATGCCGCAGGCTTGTGCCCCAACTTTAATGGTAATCATACCCTATCAAAAATCCATAACTACACCATCGAACTTTATGACAAAATTATCCCAGCTAAGACCGGATTACCATCGAGTTTTCATACTACAGGTTCGTTACGTATTGCCTACTCTGAAGTAGAAGAGCAATGGTTCCGTAATATTAAAAGCCGAGCGGCCAATGTGGGTTGTGAGATGAATTGGGTCTCCAAAAAAGAGGCTGCAGAGATCGCCCAAGTAATGACCTTTCCTGATGCCAGAGCTATTTTACATACGCCTAACGATGGCCATGTTGATCCCACATCAGTGATTATGCCTCTTGGTCAAATGGCCCGTGAGGCAGGCGCTACATTAAGTCGTTTTAACCGCGTTATTGATATCAATGTTCTGGCTAATGGCGAATTTGAAGTTATTACCGAGCAAGGTACGATTATCGCTGAACATGTAGTTAATTGTGGCGGCTGCTTTGCCCCTGAAGTAGGTGCAATGGTGGGTGTACATGTACCTATGGTAAATCTGGAACACCAGTATCTGGTTACTGATGATCATCCAGAATTAGCCAAGCTGACGCGCGAACTGCCTGTGGTGCGTGACTCTAGGGCAGCATCTTATATTCGCCAAGAAGGCAATGGCTTCTTAGTTGGGCCTTATGAGACCCGTGGGGCGAAACCATGGGCCTTAAATGGGATGGACTGGTCCTTTGATCGTGGTCTGTTTGAAGGTGACTTAGAACGTATTATGCCCTACCTCGAGAGCTGTATGGAATTAGCGCCCTACTTTGCCGAAGTTGGCGTTAAAACAGTGATTAATGGTGCTATAACCCATACCCCGGATGATAACTTTCTCTGTGGCCCCTCAGCTGAAGTGCGAAACTTCTGGATGCTATCTGGCGCCTCAATTGGTATAGCCCAAGGTGGTATTGGCAAATATATGGCCCAATGGATGGTACATGGTCAAACAGAACTCAATATGGCTAGTCTAGATAGCCGCCGCTTTAGCACTTGGGCAAACAAGGATTACTGTATTACCCGCGCAATTGAATCTTATGAACGTATGTATGCCAGTGCCGCACCAACCGAAAATCGCCCCCATGGCCGCCCTATTAGAACCAGTCCTTTGCACACGGTTATGCAGCAAGCTGGAGCTGAACACTTTGTTACTGCTGGTTACGAAAAACCAGCTTGGTTTCATACATCAGAGGTGCAAAAGGAAAGCGAAAGCTGGGCACATAATGAGGCTCATGCAGTTGTCGCTGAAGAATGTGCTGCTGTGCAAAATGCTTGTGGCATTACGGATTTAAGTGGTTCGGCCAAATTTCGTATTACGGGCCCAGATGCCTATGCATTTCTAGATCAATTATCCTCTAATAAACTTCCTCAAACTGACGGCCGCATTGGTCTTACGCTATTCCATGCTCCCAAAGGCGGCATTATGGCGGAACTTTCCGTTAGTCGGATCAGTGCTACTGAGTTTGTGTTGATGGGTGCGATTGGCTCACAAATTAAAGATTTCCAATGGCTAAAACAACATAAAGCAAACTTTGATGTGGGGTTAGAAGATATCACTGAAAGTTGGGGGGGATTACTACTAACCGGACCCAAAGCCCGTGATATTTTGCAGCAAATTACTACGGCTGATTTATCCAATAGCGCCTTCCCTTGGTTATCGTGTCAAACCATACAACTCGATTCGGCACCTGTTTTCGCCATGCGCGTTTCCTATGCGGGTGAATTAGGCTGGGAGCTCTATATGCCCGTTTGGCAATTGATTTCAATATATGAATCACTTATGGAATTTGGTACCCCCATGGGACTGCGAAATTTTGGTAGTCGTGCCTTTAATGCCATGCGTATGGAAAAAGCCTATCGTGCTTATGGTCATGAATTTACGGAGGAAATATCTGGCCTAGAGGCTGGTATGGAGCGCTTTATTGATTTGCAGCGTGACTTTATTGGTGCCGATAATTTACGTCAACGACAGCAAGCTGGTTTGACCATGGAACTGGCTTATTTAGTTTTTGATGATGCGATTGCCGCCGAATGTTTTGGTAACGAAGCTGTTTATGCAGATGGCAAATTAACTGGTATTGTCACTGGCGGTGCCTATGGTTATCGGGTTGGTAAAAGCTTGGCTTTTGCCTATGTAGCACCTGAGCATGCCAAGGCAGGCACCAAGCTAACTGTGGAATCCTCTTTGGGCACGCGTCAGTGTCATGTAGAAATGATCGCAGCCTATGATGCTGAAAATACTAAATTACGTGCTTAGTTAGAAAGGTCAACTTTTAGCGTAATTGGGACAATCAATCGGACAATCATTATGAGTTCTTCTTTGCCCACCCATGCTGAGGTGGTTATTATCGGTGGTGGAATCGCCGGCTGCTCAATTGCTTACCACCTGACTAAACGTGGGGTGAAAGATGTTGTGGTGCTGGAACGCAAACAACTGACCTGTGGCACAACTTGGCATGCTGCTGGTTTAGTCAGTATGTTGTGGCCTACCCCAACCCTTACCAAACTAGCTGAATATAGCCATGAGCTATACGCCAGTCTGGAAGCCGAAACAGGCCAAGCAACAGGCTATAAGCGTATTGGTAGCTTGTCCTTAGCCCGCACTGAAGAACGCCTTGAAGAACTACAACGCACCGCCTCCATGGGCGCTGCTTTTGGTGTTGAATCTGAATTTATCAGTAATGAAAAGCTGCAAGAAATCTACCCAGGTATCAATACTGAGGGTGTTATTGGCTGCCTGCATATTGCCAAAGATGGCCAGACTAATCCCATTGACACCACCATGGCTTTAGCCAAAGGTGCGCGTATGGGCGGTGCGCTTATTCAGGAAAATACCAAAGTTGAAGAGGTTATTATTGAGGCCGGCAAGGCTGTTGGTGTGCATACTGATCAAGGCACAATTATGGCTGATAAAGTAGTATTGGCAGGTGGTTTATGGTCTCGTGATTTTGCCAAAAAAATTGGCATTGACCTACCTCTATATGCTTGCGAACACTTTTATGTGGTCACCGAGGAAATGCAAAAGCTTACCCCAAGGCCGGTATTGCGTGACTTTGACAAAGGCGTCTACTTTAAAGAGGATGCTGGCAAAATGCTGGTGGGCTGGTTTGAGCATAATGCCAAAGGTCTACCTATGAGCCGTATTGCTGATGATTTTTGTTTTGATCAGTTTGAATGTGATATGGAGCATATCGAAGAGTATTTGATGCGCGGCTTAGAGACCTTCCCCGATTTTGGTGAAGTGGGTATCCGTACTTGGTTTAATGGGCCTGAAAGCTTTACTGCTGATAATCTTCATCTTTTAGGCCCTACCCCGGAGGTGGATAATTTCTGGGTTGCCTGTGGCATGAATTCCAAGGGCATTGGTGCTGGTGGCGGTATGGGCAAGTTAATGGCTGACTGGCTGATTGATGGCTATCCTTCGGGGGATATAACCGAATGTGATGTGCGGCGCCACCATCCAGCACAGCGCACTGATGATTATGTACGAGACCGTATCCCCGAAGCTCTAGGTCATACCTATGCTATGCATTGGCCTTTTTACCAATACCATACAGCCCGCAATAAGCAACTTTCACCTATCCATGATGCCCTTATCGAGGCCGGTGCTTGCTTTGGTGAAGTTGGGGCTTATGAACGCCCAAACTGGTTTGCCACAAGCGGACAAAAACCAGCATATCAATACAGCTATAAACGACAGAATTGGTTTGCAAACTATGCTGCTGAGCATATGGCTATGCGTAATAGTGTCGGCATAGTTGATATGTCTTCCTTTGGCAAATTTGAAGTTACGGGCCAAGATGCTCTTGCCAGTTTGCAGCATATCAGTACCGCAGATATTGATGTGCCCATTGGCAAGCTGGTTTATACCCAATGGCTTAATGGCCAAGGTGGCATTGAAGCTGACCTCACTATCGCGCGTATGGCTACAGATAAGTTTTGGGTGGTTACCGGTATAGGCTCATTTAACCGCGATTGGTGGCATTTAAACAAAAACCTGCAAGGTAATGGTGTTCAAGTCAGCAATGTTAGCCAAGACTTTGCCTGCTTATCAGTGCAAGGGCCAAATGCCCGCCTTACTCTGCAAAAGCTCACCGATACTAACTTAAGCCAGCAAGCATTTGCTTTTTCTACGGGTTGTTATGCCCAATTGGCTGGAGTGAATTGTTGGCTACAACGAATCAGTTATGTGGGTGAACTGGGCTGGGAAATAATGCTCCCTACTGCGTCGGCAACAGAGGTGTTTAAAGCTATACATCAAGCCGGAGCTGAGTTTGAAATAGCCAATGTGGGCTTACATGCTCTCAACAGCTTGCGTTTAGAAAAAGGCTTTCGCCATTGGGGGCATGATATTGCCGCGGCAGATAATCTTTTGCAGGCCGGGCTTAGTTTTACTGCCAAACCCAATGCCAAAGACTTTATTGGCAAAGCCGCTTTTCTACAACAACAAGCCGCAGGAATCCCCGAGCGCCGTCTTGTGCAATTTAAACTCCATGACCCAGAGCCCCTGCTCTACCATAACGAGCCCATTATTATGAATGGAGAGTATGTAGGTTATCTAACCTCTGGCATGTATGGACACGCCTTAGGTGCGGCCATAGGTATGGGATATGTTAATGTAGCCAACCTGACTAAAGACGTAATCGCAGAAGCAGACTTCAGTATTGAAGTGGCACAACAGCGCCACGCGGCAACGGCAAGTTTGCAAGGATTCTATGATCTAACTGGACAGCGGATGCAGAGCTAATAGCCTGCCTAAACAGGCTATAAGATACAAAGTGCTTAGTTACTGCGACAAATAGCCAAATACTCGGCGATAACGTTCGTCATGCCACGTTCAATACACTCAATGGTTAATACATGACCAATGGAAACCTCGAGTATATTAGGAATGGTCAAAAAGTCGGCTAGATTTTGGCTATCTAAATCATGACCCGCATTGACACCTAAACCAAGCTCTTGGGCCTTTACAGCCGCTGCTCGGTAGTTAGCTAACACTGTGTCATGTTGTGGGGTGTGCCAATGATTGGCATATTCTTCGGTATAAAGTTCAATACGCTGGGCACTGGACTTAGCAGCCAGTTCGACCTGCTCTACCTCTGGATCAAGGAAAATAGCACTGCGCACGCCCATAGCATTTATTTGTTGGCAAATACTGTCCACTTGCGCAAATTGAGTAGTCATATCCCAACCATGGTCTGAGGTAAGTTGACCAGGCGCATCAGGTACTAAGGTACATTGATCAGGTTTGATCTCCTCTACCATACGCAAAAAGTCAGCCGAAGGGTAACCTTCAATATTGTATTCAATACCGTCTAGTGGGGCGATTAGAGCACCTAAATCATAGGCATCCTGATTGGTAATATGGCGCTCATCCTGGCGCGGATGAACGGTAATCCCCTTGACGCCCAAGGCCATAAATTTGTTAGCAAATTCACAGACATTAGGGAAATCGCGACCGCGGGAATTACGTAATAGAGCGATTTTATTCAGATTTACACTTAAAAGGGTCATGGATTAAACCGTCAGTTGTAAAGGCGCTCATTTTACTTGATAAGCTGATGGTAAAGCTATAGTAGCTATAAAAGCAGGCCGAAGGTGCTATACAAGCACCCATCGGCCTTACCAATTTTTTCCTACATTTACCTAGTTATTTGCGATATCGTCCTGTTGGTTAATCACCTCAGACGCCGTGACCGCGGTCATATTAAACATACCTCGCGCCGATACTGATGGAATTACAATATGCGCTGGTTTTGATAAACCATGCACAAAAGGACCAATCAACAAGGCATCCGTTAAGGAACGAATTAGCCCTAGTGCAATATTGGCTGCATCCAGATTAGGCATAATCAATAAATTTGGCTGACCGGTCAGATTTGCATCCTGATATATGGTGTTACGCAAGGTCTCGTTCATAGCTGTAAAAGCATGCATTTCACCGTCAATTTCAGCCTCAGGATGACGTGCCCGCAAAATTTCTGATGCCAAACGCATTTTTGACGCCGCTGGCACCCCAGAAGTACCAAAATTAGAATGGGATAACAGGGCTACTTTTGGCTGAATACCAAACTGCCGCACAAATGCCATACTGCTTTCAGTAGTGGCAACAATATCATCGGCACTGGGGTCAACGGTTAGAAAACAATCAGCAATAAACAGTGGTCCACTCGGCAGAAGCAAAACACATACAGAAGACATATGGGTATCTGGAGTGGCTGAACCAAGCACCTGATGTAGCTTTCTAAAATGCTTATCAAAGCGGCCCACCTTACCACAGATCATGCCATGGGCTTCGCCCATATCTACCAATACAGCGGCTAAGGCAGAGGCATTATGTAACATATCGGCCTTGGCTGTTGCTACAGAAACCCCTTTGCGGCCAACTTTGGCATGATAATGCTGCCAATAACGATCGGCGTTGTCTTTTGCAGGGTTCAATACCTCCACATCGGTACCTAACTTATAGCGCAAACTTAAACGA
>DNNY01000180.1 GCA_003497765.1 Oceanospirillaceae bacterium | reverse complement strand
CGGCCTTATCTTTGCTGGTGTTTTGTAGGTCATTAGGTGATTGGTTCATTTGGTATTCTTGTCTTGGATATGATTTTGCCCTGTAACCAAGTTCCCCTATTTTAAATGTTAGGGATTTGCTTGTGGTATATGCAGGTTACCATATTTATATATAAGACTAGGTAGCTTTATTTTAAATCACATACCCAGATAATTTTTTGTTGTCCGTGTCTTCTTTTGGTAATTTTTCAGCTTGATCTATTGCTGACTTATTATCTTGTCAGGAGATTAACTTGTTATAAAGGGCTTGATATAATAGCGAGATGGTATTAATTAGGCCTGTCAATTATGAGTAATTCTCTGGATTTAAATAAATTCTTGCCATATCGCTTTAATCGCATGGCGCATAATATTAGTAATGATATTGCGACTATATACACAAAGCGTTTTGGGATTACTAAGGAGCAATGGCGTATCGTGGCTCTGTTGGGCCAATATGGTCCAATGACAGCTAAGCAAATAGCTGACTTGACCTATATGGATAAGGTGAAAATATCCCGCTCCGTTTCTGGATTGTCTGAGCTAGAGTACCTTTCTCGTGAGACAGTCGCAGAGGATAAACGGGCAGTATTATTATATTTGTCTACAACTGGCCAAGGGTTATATGACAGTATCACCCCTCTTATGCAGGCTTGGGAAGCCGAATTATTAGCCCGTTTGACGCCAACTGAGCGCGAGCAGTTAGCTATTATTGTCGACAAGTTGGATCCTATCGCTGAGGAATAATGGCTTTAAAAGAAGTAGGGTTATTGTGCTGCTGATATTAGAGGGTATTTTCTTCCAAGCTATGGATATGTTCAGCTAAAGAAGTAAACAGAGGGTCTTTAATGCCCATTGACTCTAAATGGTTATGGGTATTGTTAAAGTAATCAATATTCGGCCCACGTTGGCCATGGGCTTGATGAATCATTTGGGCTGTTGTGTCCTCATCAAAATCCACAAATTGTTCACTCTCCATATCTGCGACAAAGGTAATGGCCTTTATCGTTCCTTTTGCTGTATCTACATCACACCATTTAGGTTGATAAAATAAAGACACCATCTCACGTAACCAGAGATTGGTAAAATCGGCATCTCTAGTTTCAGGGTTTATCTTAAATACTAGGCCTTCACAATGGCCACCACTACGCAAAGATAATACGAGTCCTGGATCTTCAGGTGTACCTCTGTGAACCGTAGACAGTAAGTTAAAGCCGCGTTTATAGCCAAGTAATAAAGCTCGCCGACTCTCCAGAACATCCATTTCTGGGTTCCATAACAGGGAACCATAGGCAAACACCCATAAATTTTCTGGCAATGGATTATGCGCCAGAAATTTATCAAGTCGTGCCATTAATATGGCTTTGGATGGTGGATGCATGGGTTATGTAGATCAGTTCCTGCTAGTTACACTTAATTCTATCATTTCATAAACTCGCTTTGGAAACCAGTCCAAGATGTTTTGTTTCCCTTTTACACCAGATAAATACCGTTACAAGAGTCGGCAATTTATCTATTTAGGTGATGGATTATTAGACTTTAACGACTTTAGCCAGTAATTAAGAATAGAATTTTGACGCCGGCCTTTGCGGGTAATAACGGAAAAGTCAGTATCAAAGTAATAATGTTGGGACAATAGGGGACGCATACGTTGTTGATTCACCCACTGCTGAGCAAAATGTTCAGGTAGGTAACCAATATAGGCACCAGTAAGAATAAGAAAAGCGATTCCCTCTCGGTCTGTGGCGGTAGCTGTTGTATTTAGTTTTTGATAATGCCTTTTAATTTCCGCACTCTGGGCATAGGCGGGGGCTATAGCGTCATAAGTGGCTATCTTGCGGATATCAGCAGATTTAAGATCTAGGCCAAAGAGTGTGTGATCCTCACTGCAATAAAGTAGTGATCTTTCACTGTAAAGGGGGCGATATTCTAATTCCGGCAGACGGTGACTATTGGTTACCACCCCAGCATGCAAGTAACCATCCAAAATGCCTTGCTCAATGCCCTTAGAGGGCATCATGCTAATATTTATCTGTACTTGTGGACCCTGCTTTTTTAGCTGCCCTAGGCTATTGGTAATATGCATATGTGGCATGGTGACTAAATTATCAGTAATACCAATATTAAATTCACCATGTAATTCATTATGTAGGCTATTAACGTCTGTGCGGAATGATTCGATGGCAGTAAACAGCTGTAAGGCAGACTGATAAACTTCCTCACCTTCTTGGGTCATGGAAAAGCCTGCTCGTCCCCGAATACAGAGACGTAGCTTAAGCCGTGTTTCCAAATCAGATATAGCCATACTTATAGCGGCACGACTGATATTTAGCCCTACCTCAGCTGCAGCAAAACCGCCCGCTTCCACAACGGCCTTAAAAATTCTTAGCAGGCGTAAGTCAGTGTCAGCCAAGCCTTTTAGTTGTGGAATTTGTTGGGGATTATTGGTAACCATTTTTGGGGCTCTTATTGAGATAATAAATAGTAAGTAAATACTTAATTAATATTAAATAATATCATATTTAAGTTAATTTAATAATCAGGCAGAATAAAGCCCTTATATTAGGCAATTGCTGGAGATACACTATGGCTTTTACCGATCAAAGTGCAGGCTTATCTGAGGAGCAGTTACAAGCCCACTGGATGCCTTTTACGGCCAATCGTCAGTTTAAAAAAGACCCGCGTATGATGGTTGCCGCTCAAGGCAGATATTATACGGATGCTGAAGGACGGCAAATATTTGATGGTTTGTCCGGTCTGTGGACCTGTGGCCTAGGCCATGGTCGTGAGGAAATCGCTGAGGCAATAGCTCAGCAAGCACGAACTTTAGACTACTCCCCTGGATTTCAGTTTGGTCAGCCCAAGTCGTTTGAACTGGCTAACCGCATAGTTGAGTTGATGCCTGAGGGACTTAATCGGGTTTTTTTTACGGGTTCAGGATCCGAATCTGTAGAGACAGCTTTAAAAATTGCCCGGGCTTATTGGCGTAAACATGGTCAGGCAAGCAAAACTCGGTTTATTGGTCGCGCTAAAGGCTATCATGGGGTCAATTTTGGTGGCATTAGTGTCGGTGGCCTAGCGCCCAATCGGGCACTCTATGGTCAAGGTATTGATGCTATTCATCTTGCTCATACCATGTTGCCAGAGAATAGCTTCTCAAGAGGTATGCCAACTACTGGTGAGCACCTCGCTAATGAACTAGAGCAACAGATCGTATTGCATGATGCCACTAATATAGCCGCCATCATAGTCGAGCCTATGGCAGGCTCAGCAGGGGTCATTCCACCGCCTAAAGGATACTTAAAGCGCCTGAGACAAATTTGTGATCAACACAATATCTTATTGATTTTTGATGAGGTGATAACTGGTTTTGGGCGGGTAGGAAGCTATACTGGAGCGGCTGAGTTTGGTGTGACACCTGATTTGATGACCACAGCTAAACAACTGACTAATGGTGTGGTTCCCATGGGAGCGGTTATAGTTAAGCAGGAAATCTACGATACCTTTATGGACAAAGGTGGGCCTGAGTATATGTTGGAGTTGCCCCATGGCTATACTTATTCTGGTCACCCAGTAGCCTGTGCTGCAGCTCTAGCAGCATTAGATATTCTGGAACGCGAGCAACTGGTGGCACGGGTTAAAAGTATGGCACCTAAATTTGAAACTATGGTGCATAGTTTAAAAGGGTTGCAACATATTGTAGATATTCGCAATTATGGTTTGGCAGCTGGTTTAACTATTGCTGCAGCGCCAGGAGAGCCAGCATTAAGGCCTTATGAAATTGCCATGAAATGCTGGCAAAAGGGTTTCTATGTGCGTTATGGTGGCGATACGGTACAACTGGGGCTACCATTTACTATTGAAGAAACAGAAATTGACAGTGTGATTAATGCCCTAGGTGAGTCAATTAAAGAACTGGATAACCAAAAGGCCTGCTAGGTGAGCTAGTTAAGTTAAACACCGAACACCTGTAAATTGATATTTAGCAACTTAGATAATCGAGGAATATGAGCATGCAAGTTGTAGGACATATGATAAATGGTAGCCAATTTCAAGGACAGGGCGACCGTACTCAGGATGTATTCAATCCTGCCACAGGTGCGGTAACCAAACAGGTTGCTCTAGCCAGTAAAAACACTGTGGAAGAAGCAATTGCTGCGGCACAGGCGGCCTTTCCAGCATGGCGTAATACTCCCCCCATGAAACGTGCGCGAGTTATGTTTCGCTTTAAACAATTATTGGAAGAAAATGCCGAACAAATTTGCCGTTTAATCACCGATGAGCATGGCAAAGTGTTAGATGATGCCATGGGTGAATTAACGCGTGGTATTGAAGTAGTTGAGTATGCCTGTGGTGGCCCCGAACTACTTAAGGGTGAACATACTAAAAATGTTGGCCCAGCCATTGATAGTTGGTCTGAATTTCAAGCTCTTGGTGTGGTAGCTGGTATTACGCCGTTTAACTTCCCAGCTATGGTGCCAATGTGGATGTTCCCTATGGCCTTGATTTGTGGCAATACGTTTATTTTAAAGCCCTCTGAACGTGACCCATCTGCGCCCATGTTAGTGGCTGAGTTGCTCAAGCAAGCTGGTTTACCTGATGGTGTATTTAACGTCGTTAATGGCGATAAAGAAGCCGTTGATACTATTTTAGAAGATGAGCGTGTGCAGGCTGTTAGCTTTGTTGGCTCCACGCCCATTGCTGAGTATATATATAGTCAGGGTACAGCTAACGGTAAGCGTGTACAGGCTCTCGGTGGAGCCAAAAACCATGCTATTGTGATGCCTGACGCAGATATAGACAATGCTGTTAATGCCCTAATGGGTGCCGCTTATGGTTCTTGTGGTGAACGATGTATGGCTATTTCTGTTGTGGTTTGTGTTGGCGATAAGACTGCTGATGAGTTAGTTGCCAAGTTAAAGCCGCAGGTAGCCAGTTTAAAAATCGGTAATGGTACTGATACTAGTAATGAAATGGGTCCATTGATTACTAAAATGTCTCAAGAGCGGATTCAAGGATTAATTACCCAAGGGGTTGAGCAGGGTGCTGAGTTGGTTGTTGATGGTCGTGGCATCGTGGTTGATGGACATGAAAATGGTTACTTTATTGGTGGCACTTTATTTGATCGTGTCACCCAAGAGATGACTGTTTATCAGGAAGAAATTTTTGGGCCTGTTCTTTGTGTGGTGCGGGCTGAGTCGATGCAGCAAGCCATGCAACTGATTGATGATCATGAATTTGGTAATGGTACCTGTTTGTTCACTCGTGATGGTGAGGCAGCTCGTTACTTTGCTGATAATATCAAAGTGGGTATGGTGGGTATTAACGTACCTTTGCCAGTACCAGTGGCTTATCATAGCTTTGGTGGCTGGAAACGCTCCTTATTTGGTGATCTAAGTGCCCATGGTCCAGATTCAATTCGTTTCTACACTCGGCGTAAGACGATAACGCAAAGATGGCCTTCGAGTGGTGTAAGAGAAGGAAGCCAATTCTCATTCCCAAGCTAATATAGCCACCTTTTGGCCAAACAAAACGCAAGCTTAGCTTGCGTTTTTTATTTTGTAATTGTTATCCATCCATATTGATTGTTAATATAGCCATTAGTAACAAGAATATTTATATTTTGAGGGTGTTATATGCGTTATCGTCATACCATGATAAGAGTAACTGACTTGGAAGCCTCCTTGGATTTTTGGTGTAACAAATTAGGCTTGGAAGAAATTCGACGTAATGATTATCCCTCAGGCCGCTTTACCCTCGTGTTTCTGGCTGCCCCAGAAGATGCTGATCAGGCGCGGGCAGTGCGAGCGCCAGAGTTAGAATTGACTCACAATTGGGATCCCGACCCAGAACCTATGGATACAGGTCGCAGTTGGGGGCATGTAGCTTATAATGTGGATGATATTTATGCCGTTTGCCAGCGTCTGCTTGATGCAGGTATTACTATCAATAGGCCACCACGTGATGGGCATATGGCTTTTGTTAAATCTCCCGATAATGTCTCTGTGGAGTTGATTCAGGCTGATCAACATCTTGAACCAATAGAACCATGGTTATCTATGCCGAATAAAGGCACTTGGTAGCAACTCGTGTTGCCAAGAAACGAATTAATTTTGCTCCCTTAGCATTATTTGAAGTTTTTGGATACGATTGGCGCTTATTATAAAGTGTAACCCATAGTTTTTAATGACTTATGTGCTGTCAAGGCAATCCTCTCTTGCTGCATTACCTTCAATCTGTCTAAGAAATATGTTGTCTAAATATTACTCAAGTCTATCTAAGACGTCTCTAATATTTTAAATGATAAATAAAATAATAATTAAAAAATTGGCTAATTGGCCAACCCTTAACTATATTTAATCATTATTATCCAAACGCTAGCTAATCGCTTATGTGAATAATGGCTTGTTGTCTTTTGCACAAAATTTATAAGATGATTAAAACTAATTTAAAGTTGTTATCACGCAATCTTTTTGAGAACTTTGCAAATTTTTTTTGTAAATTTAAATGCCAAGTTCTTGTCATTCTCTTATTGATACCCATAGGCTTGTCCCAAGCCAACCTAACGATTGGGCCAGATGAGAAACTTCACCTTGCTGTTAATGAGATTTTAATTTCCAATGGTAATTTAAGCATTCCTAGTAGTGGCCAAGTGATTGGTGCCCGGGGCTCACAGATCCGTGTATCAGGGAATTGGAACAATTATGGAACCTTTATTCATAACGACAGCCAAGTTTATTTTATTGGCGTGGGCGTATCAGAAATCAATGGCGGTAGTAATTTTCATTCATTAATTGTCGATCTTACTGATATTGATACAACAGGTGGAAAAACAGTTTTATTTGAAAAAGGGGTTACACAAAAAGTTGATAATTTATTACAACTTAGGGGTGACGAACAAACTGCCCTAATGGTTGGTTCGACTCAGGATGGTGTGAATGCAACCGTTGATACTACCAACGCAGAGGTTGTTTTAAGCAATGTTATTATTCGTGATGTTGATTTAGGCCAAGCCTCTAATCAACTCACAGCGTTACTTGAGATACTAGAAGATTCTAGTTCATCTGGCGGGGCTAATAATGCAAATACAGTCTCCGTAAGTTTAGCCCAACTCGAATTAGTTGCTACTAATATACAGCCTGAATTACTTAGCCAATATCAGCATCGAATTGCCATCGAAGGCAATTTTTCTAATCCCCCAACTGTTGCAGAAGTTCAGTCCATTATTGAAAGTATTAACCGCGTAGCTAAAGAATCTTTACAGAATATATTTAATAACTCAGGTTTGGGTGACCCTGCCGAATTTAACTCACCATCAGTGAAACCTATAACACTGTCACAATTACAAGCTGTTGCTATAGATGTTAATCCTAAGCTTTTGGCTGAATATCAGGATGAGATTGCTGACCATAAGGACTTTTCTGAACCCCCAACTATAGCTCAGGTACAGGCTCTAGTTGATGAAGTCAATAATCGATTTAGTGCTAAGGCATTAGCTGAAATTTTAGAGGATTCACTACCACCTAGTGGACAGGGTAATGCTAATGGTACTGCTATTAGTTTGGCCCAGTTGCAGCTTTTGTCTGAGGATATTAATACTTCGTTACTGGTACAATATCAGGCTGCGATTGCTAACCATAAGAACTTTTCTGATCCTCCCACTTTAGACCAAGTTCAGGCTTTGGTTAACCTGGTTAATTCTGCCGCCAGTGATCAAGCCTTAGCTGATATTTTGGACTCAGATAATGAAATTAATCTAGAGCAATTACAAACTATAGCTAATAATGTCAATCCTGACCTGTTAGAGCAATATCAGCATGCGATAGAAAGTAAAACGGACTTCTCCACTCCGCCTACTATCGAAGAAGTTCAGACACTTATAGATCAGGTTAATACCGAGGCCCATCATCAAGCCTTAGAAGAAATTCTGGAAGATTCAGTGAGTGGCGCCAATAACGCAAATGGCGAATTGATTAGCTTGGCGCAGTTACAAGCCATAAGCGGCCTACAAAATATTCAGATTCTATTACTTGATCTATATCAACAAGCTATTCAAGAGCATGATGGTTTTTCTGATCCTGTTCTAGTGGCTGAGGTGCAAGCGTTAATTGATCAAGTCAATAGGCATTTTGTCTTAGCTATGACGGAGATTCTGGAAGATTCGGCCTCTACTGGTGGTGACCAGAATGCTAATGGTATCACCGTATCATTAGAACAGTTACAACAGGTCGGTTTGGTTAATATCCATGAAGATCTATTGGCTGCTTATCAAAGAGCTATTGCTGAGCATAAAGATTTTGATAACCCCCCTATGTCTATGCAAGTCCAAGCTTTAGTTAATAAGGTTAATAGTGAAAATGGCAGGAATCCGAATGAAAAACGTCCCACGTTTTCTGAAGGCCTAATTGCTAAAAATCCAGACATTATTTATGAAGTAAAGATACTAGAAGCGTCTTTTGACAAACTGAGATGCCTGGCCAAAATTGATACTACTACGTCTAATTCAAACTACAGTAATTGCAATGACTTGGATCTGAAAGATGAGACCAGCATTACGGTCGACAACCTTGATCTGGGTGACGAAGATGGTGTGCTGGATGTGGGTGGTCAGACTTATGTTTATATTGATATTGATGGAGATAATAAGCCTGATTACGTTTGGAACCCCGACCAAAATACTATAGAACGGGTTAATTTAGTATTTCTCGCCTATAAGAATAATCTTTTGGATAAAGTGAGTGGCTATCCACTTGGCCATGATAATTCTTTGCTTATCGATGATTCACGCCCCGAGTTAAAAGTAGGTGGGCCAGCAGGGCATAAATTCAAACTGTGGGGTTTATCAGGTAAAAAATTTGTTGCCCTTACTGAATATATAACTATCCCTTTTAGTGGGCAGAAAGTGGTAACAGCTGAGGATTATATTTCACCACTTGATCTTGGCATTAATATGGTCGTGCTAAAAGGATCATTATCTATACCTATTCCTCTTGTGGTGCCCAAAGATATTAACATTGATAAACGGGCTAATCGTAAAGAGGTGTCTATTGGCAATACAGTGGTTTATAGCGTAACCCTAGAAAATGTCTCCAGTATTACCCAAAAGGATGTGGGTGTTACTGATAAATTGCCGCCCGGCTTTCGCTATGTGGATGGTTCTGCCCGTTATGATGGCGGCATTATAACGCCAGTCAAGATTGGTGGCGATGGTCTGCATTTTAATATCGGCAATTTGCCGCAAGGGGTTAGCAAAAAGCTTCAATATCAATTGGCTGTGGGCTCTGGTGTTAATTTTGGTACTTATACCAATACGGCTATAGCTGTGGCTACCTTGGCTACCGTGGATCGCAGTGATGATATACCTTTGTCTGCTATTTCAAAGGCCAGTGTTAAAGTCGTGCCAAGTGCACTATTTGATCTATCGACGGTGATCGGTAAGGTGTTTCACGATCGTAATGGAGATGGTCAGCAAAACAAAGGCGAAGAGCCTATATCTAACGTACGCTTGTTTACCTCGGCTGGACAGCAAATACAAGTTGATCAAGATGGCCAGTATCATCTTCCTAATGTGATCCCTGGACGAATGGTTATTCGTCTTGATGAAACAAGCTTGCCAGTTGGCGCTTCAGTGGTGGGGCGTTTATCAAAGTTAGTAGATATACGCCCAGGTATTCCATCGAAGGTAAATTTTGGGATGCAATTGCCTGAAAATAGTGATGGCATAACACCTAATACCATGGTTATACGCCAACTATCAGATAAACCTTCGCCAAGAATGAATTTAGCAATTTTTGGTCATGCCATTGTAAATCCATCCTCAAAATTATTTGTTGATCCTTTGGAAATCTATTTACATAGCAACTTTGCTGCCTTTGTTAACAACTGGACTGTGATTATCCGTGAAGAAGTTAATGGTAAAACCATTAAAACCTTTACTGGAAGCCGTGAAGAACTGTTTAAACCTATTCTTTGGGTTGGCGATTCCGATAATGGAATGCAAACAAAACCTGGGCATTTTTCATTACAGCTAAAAGTAACTGATCAATATGATCGCCAAGCCATTACTCGAAAAATCCCAATAATATTGCATGCAGGTGAGGTTGATAAACAGATTTCCAATAAGACCATTAACGTAACTAGAGAGGATATGTTATTAGCCTTGCCACAAGGCGATAAAACCGAACGCAATGATATGCGTATCAAAGGTAAGGCTTTGCATATTAGTGGACAAGGTTTTAACGCCATTAATATAAATAAGGATGGCAACTTATTGTTTAGTATGCCCCATTTGGTTTCTGATATTACCTCAGCCAATGACGTGCTTGAGCAAGGTATAAAGGCGGGGGAACCAGTAACTGAGTTGATATTGCCGCGGGATAAATTTCGTTTAACCGCCATACTTATTAAGCAACAGGATGGGCTGTCTCAGATTAAGCAAGAACCAATTATAGAAGGTGGTAATAATGAGTAAGTTACTACCCAATCCTATTAAGGCATGTTCTTATCCATTACTAGTATGCCTTACTTTCATACCTCTAGAACAAAGTCTAGCCGCCAATATAATGCCAAGCGGTGATAAGCGTCAGCATTATAATTTGCAGGTGGAAGAGGATATGTATCTGCAAGACTTGGCTCTCCAGCATAGTCGTTTTATGTCGTTACCAAGCCACCACTATTCGATACAAATACTTTCCACTCACAGTAGATTAGGGGCGCAACAATTTATTGATGATTTACCAGAAATAGATTGGCCCTACTATTTAGTGCAGCTACTAGAAGGAAATTGGGTTGTCCTGGTAGGTGATTTTGCTAGCCTTGAAGAAGCCCAAGAGGCTACCACTCAAATGCCAACTGCAATAGGAAAATTACACTACTGGTATCCACAAGTGGGCATGTTACAACAACAATTGTTTAGCGCTGCAGAATTTAATGAGCCAATGCCAGTTAATAAAATTGGCTTTCAACCTCGGTCAGCCATCAGTGTTGATTCTCAAGAGATAGATTTGGGCGCAGCCTCCGAGTTTAAAGATAAAGAATATCTACTCATTGGCCTTATCGATATGGAGGCCGGACAAAGCCAAATTACTGGTAATCTGGAGACAGCCACCTCCGGTGATAGGCGCTTTGCTGATTCAGTATGGAAAGACGGCAAGATACAAGTTTACTTTAAAGGCATGATCAAAGGTGAGTATTTATTGACGGCTAGTGTTGATAGTGAACGTGGTCGTGATAACTGGTTCCGTAATATTGATATTAATCAAACCTATGCTGTGTATGGTGATTCGGCTTTGATTAGTGATCTTGCTAACGACAGTGATGGCCCCCTATATTTACTGGTAGAGAAAGATGATTCTTGGGCCAAATGGGGGCGCATTAATCCAAGTGTTACAGCACATTTGGCTAGTTTTCAGCGCAGTATGCAAGGTGCCCAAGGCCACTATGAGTCTGTCGAAATTGATGCAAATGGATATGCTAAAACAGAGATTGATGTTTTTGATGCCCGGGTGTTAGAAAAGAAAAGCCATGTAGAGTTTGCCTCGCCTACTGGCAGTCTATTTTATTTAAAGCATAACGAAGTAGTTGCAGATAGCATAAAGATAGAACTCGAGACACGGGATAAAGTAAGCGGCAATGTTATTTCGACACAAACTCTCAGAGAAGAAACTGACTATGAGGTAAATGCGGCAGCTGGGCGCATTATGCTTAATAAGCCGTTATTAGAGCCAGAAAATAATCAATCACTAATTACTGAGCAAGAAGAAGATGACTATAATCCTGTTTATCTGCTGGTAAATTATAACTATGAGGTTATTGATGATTGGAATAAAGGAATTACCGGTGGTGTTATACGTCATTCTCTTAATAAGAAATTAAGAGTAGGTATGGTAACCATAAAAGAGGACCAGAGTGAAGGTGTTTATGAACTTGATAGCATTGAGGCGACTGCCTTTCTAGATGATGATAAAAAGCATAAGTTAGATATAGCCTATGCCGAGAGTGCCTCTGAAGTAGAACCCAAATATGTATCCACTGATGGTGGTCTAACTTGGCAAAAAAGCGACGTTTCCATTACTAATCTAGATACAAACAATCAGGGGGCAGCATTTTCTTTGCGAGGTCAATACCAATCACCTAATGAACGTGTAAAGTTGGACTACTACTATCGTGATACAGAGTCAGAATTTTCTGCTCAAACTAGGGATAGTCAGCAAGGTTGGGAAGCTTTAGGTCAAAATATTAGTGCCCAAATCAACGATCAGATTGACTTGCATCTGAAGTACCATCATCAGTGGCGCAAAGATTTGGATAACTCTGAAGCTGAAAAAACTACAGAACTGATAAATTCTCGGATGGCCACAGTGCAGGTAAATAATCAGATAACAGAACGTTTGTCCGTTAGTGCTGAGTTACGTCATCAGCAATCGACGCAGGCAGATACAAGCAACCAAAGTCATATCGATAATGAAGAGAATACTGTTGCCATACAAGGTCGTTATCAAGTATCAGAGGATACCGAAATAGCCTTAAAGCAACAGCAAACACTCAAAGGCGAAGACAAAAGTCACACCGCAATTGATGTTCGATATCGAGCATCGGAAAATGTGACGATCAAAAGTGGGGCGACACATGGGCCCCAGGGAAGCACAGGATCCGCTGATATTGAGTATAAATTACGAGACAGAGTAACGCTGCAAAGTGGCCTCAAATATGGCATGGATAATAGCTTAGCAAGTAGTCTTGGTGCCGGTTATGCAGGCGACAAGTTCAGTGTTAAAGGTGGACTTGAGCACAAAACTGATCAGCGTGTAGCAACTAGTTTGGGTGTTGGCTATAAAATGGATAAGGTAAGCGTCCAAAGTGATATTGCACATTCAGCAGATCAACATCTGACTTCTAGCGTGGGCTTAAGTTATAGTCCAAAAAATGGTCAAAGTTACCGTGTTGCCGTTGCCGATGGACGTGGTGGAGAACAGGATAGTAGTCAAAGTCTAACACTGGGCGCTAATCGAGCTGTTAGTGATGATACTGAGCTTGATGTCAGTACCACAATGACACTAAAGGGAAAGCATTTGCGCCAGGATCAGATGGGTTCTATTAAACATCAGATAGATGAAGAACGTAGCCTAAGCGTGGGCATCTCTAACTATGAGCAGGAGTCAGAAGGTGAGCAAAGTGATGGTTATGATTTAACAGTGGGATATAAACCCAATCGTCATTGGGCCATCGATATTAGTGCTGGTCAGGGCTATGTCCATCGTGTGGAGGGGGGTAAAGACCAACGCCAAAATGCCAGTGTAGGTGCTGCATATGTGCGTCAAGATACTCAGGAAAAATCAATATTGCGAGGTCTTATTCGCTATGAAATGGCACAGGAAACGGGGCAAAAAAATCGCGACCGCCATCTCCTGCAAACAGGCCTTAAAGGCAAGTATAACCAAGATATAACCCTGTTTACTGATTTAGATTTAGGCTACACCAAAGATCGTGACCAAGAAAAGATTGAAGCCCGTAATAATAAGTTCGATTTTGGTTTTGCTTATCGTCCAGTATTACATGACCGTCTCAATATTATCGGTAAATACAGTTGGCTTGATGATAAAAAACCTGCTGATCAAACCAGTTATACGGGTCTTGAAATACTTAAAGGTCACGTTATGTCTGCAGACATCCTCTATGACATAACAAATAAATGGTCCTTAGGTGGCAAATTAGCCATTCGTAAGGCACAAGAAAAAATGCCTGGTTTGCCTATGACTGAAGCAGTAACCAGTTTAGGAGCTATAAATAATCGCTATTACTTTTTGCCAGAAACTTGGCTTAGTGGTGAATATCGATTGCTGAGTACCAGTCTGACTAAAGATAGTAAAGAGGGATTGGTAGTAGAGTTGGGTAAGCGCTTTAACGATCATATTGATGCAGCTGTGGGCTATAATTGGGCGGGTTACAATGCTGATCTTACGGCTTTAGAATATGGTATAGAAGGTGTTTATGTGCGTCTAAGTGTTATTATGGAATAGCGCCAAGCCACTTAATTAAAGCTCAATCACTGTCCATACATACTATTCAATATGCTATGATTGGCCTCTGTTTTTCGAGCAAGAGGCAACTATATGGGTTTTTTATCTGGCTTAAAGGGTCTATTTGCAGGTAGTGAAGCAAGTGCTAAGGCAAAAGCGGATAGGCAAGAACATCAATATCAAGGTTTTGTTATTACGACTCAACCTGTCAAGGTAAGTGGTGGCTATCGCGTTAATGGTTTGATTACCAAGGATGATCTAGAGCATCAGTTTATCCGTGCAGATTTGGCATCTACTATAGATGGCGCCCATGAACTCACTTTGTTTAAGTCTCGCCAAGCTATCGATCAGATGGGTGAAACAATATTTAAATTTTAGTCACTTAATATCAGCTAGCGATTTGCCATATTGTTTTTAATGCTGCAACATCAACCAAGATTACAGTTTATGTAGACCACACTCGCGTCCATATTGGGCTTTTACTGGATCAAAATAACGACTTTCATCGGCAATATTATGGGTATCTAAGTAGGCTTGCATATCAGACTCTTGCCAAGTGATAAATGGAGCTAACTTAATAATACCTGCTGGACCAGCATGAACGGCAGATAAACTTGATCGATGAGCTGACTGTTCTCTTCTGACACTAGAAATCCAAATATCAGGCTGGAGTTCTGCCAGAGCTCGCTGAAAAGGGGTGATTTTAAAGTTATCGGTAAAGTCAGCATGGCGTTCGTCATCAACGGTTGGTATGCCGCCACGAGTTGCATCCCAGAACGCTGCACTGGTACTGGGGGTATAAACTTTTAAGTTGAGGCCAAGTTCTTTTGTCAGCTTTTCAGCATGTTTGTATGTTGCGGGCAAGTTATAACCAGAGTCCACCCATACAACTTTTATGCTAGGCGCAATCTTACTTACCATATGCAATAATACGCCAGATTGAGGCCCAAAGCTGGTGGTTATAATTGGATTTTTGGCGTGTTGTAAGCAGAGCCGCAAAAATTTTTCACTGGCTTTGGCATCTGCTTGTTCTGGCAGTATCTCGGCCATGGGCGCGAGTAGTTCAGAAAGTTTTGAAGTAGAAATAGTAGACATAGTCGTAGCTGCGCAAGATAACATTTCAAAAGTATTATGCCGCAATTTATTTGTAACAAGAAGTAATAAAAAATTAAATATATATACTATAATGGAATATAAAGGTTTGCATTATTATGGCTATGAATAAAATTCAGACTGTAAAAGTTAATTATCAAGACCAAACACAACTAGTGGAATTAATCAGTTTGTTGAATAGTTATGCTTTGGACCCCTTAGGGGGATCCAAGGCGTTAAGTACTGATGTTCAACAACGTCTGCTAACTGAATTACCATTACAAACCAATATGTTTAGTATCCTTGTTCGTGTTGATGGCAAGAGTGTTGGTTTTTGCAATTGTTTGTGGGGTTTTTCTACTTTTGCAGCTCAACCCTTGGTTAATATTCACGACTTGGCATTGTTGCCAGAATATCGTGGTCAGGGTTTGAGTCGATTTTTACTTCAGGCCGTCGTTGAAGAAGCGGAAAAAGGCGAAGCAGTGAAAGTGACCCTTGAAGTTTTAGGCAATAATCATACTGCCCAACAAGCTTATCGTAGATTTGGGTTTGCACCTTATGAACTAAGCGAGGGAGCAGGTATTGCCGAGTTTTGGCAATATTTTATTGAGTCATAAAGGTTTTAAGAAGGTTATGAAACTATCCAATTTTGGCGAAAAGTTTGGCTCTTCCACAGGTATTCAGATACTTATGGATGATATTGGTGACGCATTAAATAGTGGCCAAGATATCATTATGATGGGAGGAGGGAATCCAGCCTCTATTGCATCTGTAGAAGCTGTTTTTAAGGCCCGTATCGAGCGTTTAGCATCGGAGCCAAAGTTATTCAGTCAGATGCTAGGTAGTTATGACCCCCCGCAAGGAAATTCAAGTTTTATTAGTGATTTGGCAAGCTTGTTACGGCGACGCTTAGGGTGGCAGGTGTCTGCTCGCAATATTGCCCTTACCAATGGCAGTCAGGCCGGTTTTTTTATGCTCTTTAATTTGTTTGCTGGAACATTTAAAGATGGTAGTAAACGGCAAATACAGCTGCCTTTAGCGCCTGAATATATTGGCTATGCTGATGCGGGCCTGGGAGCAGATTTTTTCACGGCAGCTCATCCCCAAATTGATAATTTAGATGACCGCGAATTTAAATATAGGGTACGTTTTGATGACTTGAAAGTGGGCGCAGATACAGGTGCCATTTGTGTTTCAAGGCCGACCAACCCTACAGGTAATGTCATTACCGATGAGGAAGTGGAGCATCTAGATGCTCTAGCACAAGCTAATGATGTGCCTCTGATTATTGATGGTGCCTATGGTCTGCCGTTTCCTGGGTTGATTTTTACCCAAGCCACTCCTTTTTGGAATCCTAATACCATCGTGTGTTTAAGTCTTTCCAAATTGGGTTTGCCCAGTGCTAGAATGGGTATAGTGGTTGCCAACGAAGAAGTTATTCAGGCCCTATCACGCACCAACGCCATCATTAACTTAGCGAGTGGTAATTTTGGTGCCCTGTTAGCGCAGGATTTGGTTTCTACGGGCGCTATTATTGATCTAAGTCAGCAAGTAGTAAAACCATACTATATAGAGCGATTAGATTTTACCAAACGCATTTTAAATCGAGAAATGGATAGCCAAATTCCTTGGCATATGCATAAACCCGAAGGCACCATGTTTGCGTGGTTGTGGTTTAAAGATCTACCCATTTCCAGTCAGACGCTATATGAGCGGCTTAAGGCGCGCAATGTAATTGTGGTGTCTGGCCACCATTTCTTTATGGGTATCCAAGATGATTGGCGACATAGCCATGAGTGTATACGTATCAATTATGCAGCCCAAAGCCCTGAGCGCATAGAACAGGGTCTGAAGATAATTGCAGAGGAAGTGCGTAAAGCCTATTTGGGCTAGATATCATCCTCAAAACCAATAAATCCACCTGTTTGATGGCGCCATAGTTTGGCATAAATACCTTCAAGAGCTAATAGTTCGTGGTGGCTACCTTGTTCGACAATTTTACCCTCATCCATCACAATCAGACGATCCATGACAGCGATAGTAGATAAACGGTGAGCGATAGCAATAACGGTTTTATTTGCCATTAATCGATACAGGGCACGTTGGATTGAAGCTTCTACCTCAGAATCAAGAGCAGATGTCGCTTCATCTAAGACCAAGATGGGCGCATCTTTAAGTAATACGCGGGCAATAGCAATACGTTGCCGTTGACCGCCTGATAGTTTGACGCCACGTTCACCCACTTGTGCCATATAGCCCTTATTGCCATGTGGATCGATTAAATCATCAATAAAGCTATCTGCTTCGGCCTTTCGAGTAGCTGCAGCAATATCAGCATCGCTGGCATCAGGTTTGCCATAGACAATATTTTCGCGTACCGATCGATGTAATAAGGAGGTGTCTTGGGTAACCATGCCAATGGCAGCGCGCAGACTATCTTGAGTAACTCGGCTAATATTTTTGCCGTCTATACGAATTTCACCTGTTTCAACATCATGAAAGCGTAACAGGAGATTAACCATAGTTGACTTTCCAGCTCCAGAACGACCAACTATGCCAATTTTTTCACCCGCAGCAATGGTGAGATTAAAGTTATCAATAACACCACTTTCCTTACCATAGTGAAAACCTACATTATCGAATTCAATTTGCCCTTTGGTCACTTCCAGTGTGGCATCTGTTTCGTCAACTACTGTATGGGGGTTGGCTAGGGTGGTCATAGAATCAATAACTGTCCCAATATTTTCAAATAAAGAATAGATTTCCCACATTATCCAATCGGAAAAACCTTGTAATCTGAGGGCTAAAGCAACCCCAACTGCAATAGTTCCGATACTGACCGTATCACCAAGCCAAAGATATATACCGATAGCGGCGGTGCCAAAAACCAACAGGTTATTTAGGATACTAACAACCATATCCATATTGGTACTTTTACGCATCATGTCATACACAGTAACCATAAAGCCATCCATGGCTGAACGAGCATATTCAGCTTCACCTTTGGTATGGGCAAAAAGTTTGACCGTAGCAATATTGGTGTAACTATCTACCACGCGGCCCGTCATGATAGCTCGCTCATTAGCTTGCGCCTCGGAGATCTTTTTTAGGCGTGGCGCAAAAAATAATTGCGTAGCCACAAAGCTAGCTAACCAAATCATCATGGGGATAGCCATTCGCCAGTCGGTGTAACTAATGACAGCGACCATAGATATTAGGTAGACAGTTACATAAACAAAGGTATCACAGGACTTGATAGCCGTATCACGTACAGCCAGTGCACCTTGCATCACTTTGGTGGCAATACGTCCGGCAAAGTCATCTTGATAAAAAGATATACTTTGTTTAAGCAAATAACGATGAGCCTGCCAGCGCATTCGCATGGGTAGATTACCCATTAGAATTTGATGACGGAACAAATTATTGGCAACCAACATCAAAGGCATAATGACCAGCAATAAGATGCCATACATCCACAGAGTATGCTTTTGTTCTGCCAAGAAAGAAGCACGAGAAAGCCCAGCTAACCAATCAACTAATTGCCCCATAAATCCATATACCAAAACTTCTAAAAAGGCGAGGCTAGCTGAGGTCAGTGCCATTAAACCTAAATAACGTTTTAAGCCAGAGCAATAATGCCAAATAAAAGCGACTAAAGTGGCGGGAGGTTGGGTCGGTTCTTCCTGCGGGTAGGGTGGCGCGAGATTTTCAAAAAATTTAAACATCAGTGCTGATCACTCACAGGGTAGTTAACTATTCTAGTTAGATCGAGTATAACTATTTTTCAATTTAATCCAATCTAAATATAGACTTAAGTAAATTATCGTCTTTACTGTTAATCTAAACAACAATGTTCATCAAACTATCGGCTTGTTTAAGGTGATACTATTGTGTCCTTATAATCTAAGTTATTGGCTATAATTAAACTAACTGACGATATGGTTGATTATTCATCATACTGAAACGAACATAGATAAACGCAAATGAACAACACCAGTATTCAGCTTGATCCCACTTGGTTAAGTCGCTTAGAGAACGAGTTTAAGCAACCCTATATGACAGATCTTAAGTCATTTTTGCAACAGGAAAAACAGCAGGGTAAAGTTATCTTTCCACCAGGTAAAGATATTTTTAATGCCCTAAATTCTACCCCTTTTGAGCAAGTAAAAGTGGTTGTTTTAGGGCAGGATCCCTATCACGGACCGAAGCAAGCTCACGGTCTTAGCTTTTCCGTGCAACCTGGTGTGAAAATTCCACCATCATTATTAAACATATTTAAAGAGCTACAACGCGACTTAGGTTTACCCATGCCTAATAACGGTAATCTGCAAAGCTGGGCAGAACAAGGAGTGTTATTGTTAAATGCCACACTTACCGTAGAGCAAGCTAATGCTGGCTCACACCAAGGGAAGGGTTGGGAGCAATTTACCGATTGCATTGTGCAGGAGTTAAACAGTCAACGTCAGGGCTTAGTGTTTATGTTGTGGGGTAGTTATGCGCAAAAGAAGGGTAAAATAATCGATCGTGATAAGCACTGCGTTTTGCAATCACCCCATCCGTCGCCATTATCTGCTCACCGAGGTTTTCTTGGTAACGGGCACTTTTCCCAAGCTAATCTTTATCTGCAACAACTAGGTCAGTCAGAAATTGATTGGACAATACCAAATAGATAGTTCAAATACTGGATTTGGTTTGCACTGTGGCTTGATTTTCATTAACAGCTAAAGTCTGCCAAGCTTGATATTGACTAAGAAAAACATGGCCAGTTAGTTGGCTGGTAAAGTGGGTCTTTTCTAGACGGTCTAAAACAGGGCCTTTTACTTCAGACATATGCAGAGTAATGCCTCTATCCTTGAGTTGTTGGTTAAAGTCTAACAGCTTTTCCACCGCGGTCGAGTCAATATGGTTGATACCTGAGGCCATCAATATCAAGTGCTGTAAATGACCTTTTTTAGCGACCAAGATTTGATTAATTTGATTCTCTAAAAAACGTATATTGCCAAAGAATAAGCTTTCGTCTATGCGTAAGGTAACTAATTGATCACATTGTTCTACAGCATGGCGTTCAACATTACGAAAGTGCTCAGTGCCAGGAATAGGGCCAACAATGGCTGTATGTGGTCGACTGGTGCGCCATAAAAGTAGAGCCACACTGGCCATCACACCAGCGATTACACCTGCCTCAACACCGACGAATAAAACGCTGCTAAGGGTAATTAGCATGGCCATAAAGTCCTGTTTCGAATAGCGCCAGGTAAATCGAAATTCATGAAAATCCATAAGGCTCAGAACAGCTACAAATATAGTAGCTCCCAAAACCGCTTTCGGAAGTAAGGCGAATAGAGGTGTTAAAAATAAACTGGCTAAAGCAATGCCTAAGGCACTCACTATGCCCGCTATGGGTGTTACAGCGCCAGCATCAAAATTGACTATTGAGCGCGATAAGCCACCTGTGACTGCAAAACCACCCGATATTGATGCTGCCGCATTAGCTGCACCTAAACCAAGTAGTTCATGATTAGGATTAATTTGCTGGCGACGTTTATTAGCTAGTGTTTGAGCCACAGAAATAGACTCAACATAGCCAATTAAGCTAATTATTATGGCCGCTGGTAGCAAGGCTAAAGCGACATCTGGAGCCAGGTTTGGCCATTGTAATCTAGGTAAACCAATGGCTATTTCGCCAATTACTTTTACCCCCGCTGTATTAAGTTGCCAATAACTAACCACAAAAGTGGCCACACAGGCAGCCAAAATGGGCGCCATTTTACTGATGGCATAAGCTAAATTAATGGAGCAAAAAGCCCGCATTAGATTCTTTAAATAATGTCGGCTCCAAAATAAAAAGCTGACAGTGGCCAAGCCAATTAGACTAGTTATGTTATCAAGATTGCTGATATTGACAATGATGCTTTGGCTTAGTTGTGGCAGGTTATGACCATTAATATTAATGCCGAAAATATGCTTTAATTGGCCTAAAGCAATGATAATACTAGCACCTGTAATAAACCCTATTGACACTGGTCTTGATAATAGATTGGCTATAAAACCCAATTTAAGTATGCCCATAATCAGCATCAGTAGGCCTGACAGCATGGCTAATGTCATAGAGAGACTCATCACATCAATATTGGTTTTCTCATGGGCGATGGCAACGGCATTAGCGGATAATAATGAAATAATGGCAACCGGCCCCACAGCTAAGGTCCGGCTTGAGCCAAATAGAGCATAGGCAATTAATGGCATAATACTGGCGTAAAGACCCGTAACAGGGGGTAAGCCAGCGAGCATGGCATAGGCTAGCCCTTGGGGGATTAACATCATAGTTACGACTAAGCCAGCCAGCAAATCGGCATTAAAACTTTTTCGATTATAGTTCGCTAGCCAAATTTGGGCGGGCCAGGCGCGCCAAATTAACTTAAAAAGATAAGGCATTAGTTTAGGCAGAGGTCAATGTATTGATAGGGATTTTAAGATAGTGCACACCATTATCTTCCGCTGGTGGTAAATGGCCAGCGCGCATATTGACTTGCACTGAAGGAATTAACAATTTCGGTACCTGTAACTCTGCATCCCTAGCAGTGCGCATGACAATATACTCATCACGACTTTTACCCGCAATATGAATATTTCTGGCTTTGGATTCAGCAACAGTGGTTTGCCATTGGTGTTCCTTTCCTGCAAGAGGGTAATCGTGACACATAAATAACCGTGTTTGATCTGGTAAGCTTAGAATTCGTTGCATAGAGTCCCATAGGGTCGCTGCATCACCACCAGGAAAGTCACATCTTGCGGTGCCATAATCAGGCCTAAATAAGGTGTCACCAACAAAGCACGCGTCGTCAATTAAAAAGCTCATACAGGCAGGGGTATGGCCTGGGGTACTCATGGCAAGAATCTCTGTATCGCCCAGTTGCAGTACGTCTTGATCTTTTAAGAGCCTATCAAACTGACTACCGTCCATTGCGAAATCAGTACCGGCATTAAACAAGCTACCAAATTTGTTTTGGACTGTTTTAATATTAGCTCCAATCGCTATTTGGCCACCTAGCTGTTCTTTCAAATAGGGCGCTGCTGATAAGTGATCAGCATGGACATGGGTTTCAAGTAACCACTGTAAGGTCAGGCCTTGGTCTTTGATGATGGCAATAATGTTATCAGCAAGGGTGGTAGTTATTTCTCCCGAATTAGGAAAATAGTTAAGTACAGAGTCGATTATGGCACACTGATTGGTATTTGGATCAGTAATAAGGTAGCTCAGAGTAGAGGTCTCAGAGTCAAAAAATTTGGTGATCTTAGCTTTTTGCATTATTAGCTCCATAAACGGAAAGCTTATGGGAATATTATATGAATCTCGTATTCATAAATCAAATTAATTATAAGGATATAATTAATTGGAATAAAGAGCATTGATTTTAGATTGTTTTAGATAATTTATTTTCCTACAAGCAATAAAAAGTCGGGCTAAACCCGACTTATTAAACTGGCATCTTGGTACTTAATTTACAGGCTTATCAGCTCTGTGATTTAAAGCCAGTAATTTAAAGTTTTTCAGGTTTGGCATAATCACCCCGATAGAAAACCAAACCTTCATCATCATTAGTATCCATAGCAACCACTTCACCAACAATAATTTGGTGGTCTCCGCCATCGTAAGCCGCCCATGTTTGACATTGAAAATGAGTGACTGCACCCACTAGCATAGGTACTTGGCCAATCCCATTTTCAGTGTCTACACCCACAAACTTATCTTCGTTGCTGCGAGCAAATTGATTAGATAAAGCAACCTGACTTGAGGACAGTACATTGACGACAAATTCTTTGGCATTGATAAAAGCATCGGCACTATTGGCAGTTTTGTTAATACTCCAAAGAATTAAGGGCGGATCTAAGGATACGGAATTAAAACTACTAACTGTTGCGCCGACGGGCTTGCCATCGGTATCTAAACAGGTAATGACAGTGACACCAGTTGCAAAAGATCCTAGTGCATTACGGAATGCCTTGCCGTCAATGTTGTGGCTCAAAATAGACTCCTGAGATTACTTAAATGCAATATAAAACGTCATATAAAGCATTAACTTTGCCGTTATTATGCCTTATGAACAGCGTTAAAGGGCATTTTTGTCTTTGCCCTTAGTAAATTTAACTAGTGCTACAAATAGTTGCTTCGTGTTAACAATATTGTGTACTGGCCATAGTAGGATGAGAAGACCTTTATCAGTCGCTGGCAAGTATATAGAGGCATCTAATGAAATCAATAGCTAGAGGGCTTATTTGTTGATGATTTTAACGAATCAATGGTGAAAATATCAAAAACTGCCAACAATGCATTTTTTGCCGACCGAAGCAGTCAAATTGATCCTAGGTATGTGTAAAAAGTTAAGTATATATGTTATTTTTCACAGCCTATCTAGCAGCCCATTTAACAGTACTTCAAAGGGCAAATAAATTATTTTTAGATAGATGAGCTTTATAAACTACAAACCTTTTTTCTATGCTCAAGCTTCACCCAACAAATCAAAATAAATAACGGAACAATTATGTATTTTAGAACTACATTATGGTTATGGTTTGCAACCATGATATCGGCAGTAAATTTAGCCTACGCTAGCAGTCAAGATAACCCATCAGCAAACAACGACACATCTAAATCTAAAGTCCCTTACTATGCCGATTGGCCTAAAATTGACAGTGCTGTGCCAAAAGATGCTGAGATAGAAACCTTTATAGCTAATATCCTTAGCCAAATGACCCTTGCCGAGAAAGTAGGGCAGATGATTCAACCCGATCTGCGCAATGTTACCCCTCGAGAAGCCAAGAAATACAAGCTAGGTTCTTTATTAAATGGTGGTGGGGCTTGGCCGAATAATAATAAATATGCCTCTGCAGAAGCCTGGGCTGCCAAATCAGATGAATATTGGGACGCCTTGGAAGATGCATATAAGGGGCGCGGTTTCCGCATTCCGTTTATTTGGGCGACGGATGCCGTACATGGTCATAATAATGTCTTTCGTGCCACTGTATTCCCCCATAATATTGGTCTTGGAGCGGCTAACAACCCTGCTTTAATTTATGAAATTGGTAAAGCTACTGCCCAAGAAATTGTGGCAACGGGCCTGGACTGGACCTTTGCGCCAACCGTTGCCTCTCCCCGCGATTACCGCTGGGGTCGAGTTTACGAAGGTTATTCTGAAGATCCAGAAATCATCTATCAATATGCCAAACAAATGGTCTATGGTTTACAAGGTGGCGTTGACGGACTGCAAGGCGAAGACAACGTTATTTCTAATGTCAAACATTGGGTTGGTGATGGTGGCACCTTGGGGGGTGTTGACCATGGTCAGAATCGCTACAGCGAAGACTATTTACGCAATATTCATGCTACTGGTTACTTTGGTGGTTTGGAAGCGGGTGCACAAGTGGTTATGAGTTCCTTCAATTCTTGGTGGAATGAAAATAATTACGACCCGATGCGCTCTGGTGGCGCTTATTTAAACAACCAAAAAATTCATGGTAGTCAATATCTTATTAATGATGTGTTAAAAGGCAAAATGGGCTTTGATGGTGTTGTGGTTACGGACTGGAACGGTCAAGGAGAGATTAATGGCTGCTCACCCAGTAACTGCCCCCAAGCGGTGATTGCTGGCAATGATGTATTTATGGTGACCAACCGTGCTGATTGGCAGCGTTTCTATCGTAATGTTATTGCCCAAGTAAAGAGTGGGATTATTCCCATGGCGCGTATTGATGATGCAGTAACGCGTATTTTGCGTGTTAAAGCGCGGGCAAATCTTTGGCAAAAACCTAAACCTTCGGCGCGAAAAAATGCAGGTGATACGGCGTTATTAGGTAGTGCTGTTAACCGAGCACTGGCGCGGGAAGCAGTTAGCCAATCTTTAGTGCTATTAAAGAACAAAAATAATGTGCTTCCTTTACCAAATGATGATGCATATCTGCTGGTGGGTAGTGCGATAAATAGTATTCAAAAGCAAACAGGCGGTTGGTCACTAACTTGGCAGGGTGACAATAATACGCTTGCTAAGGACTTTCCTGGCGCACAAACCATGCTAGGTGCTCTGCAAGTAGAAGTAGGTGCTGAAAATGTATATACAGATATAAATCAAGCTCCAGCAGGGACTACAGCTATTGTGGTGATTGGAGAGGATGCCTATGCAGAGATGTTTGGCGATATTAGCAAAGCCCAAACCTTAGAATTTTCCCAGTTAAAAGCTTCTTATGCTGAGGATTTAGCCCTTATTAAAAAGCTTAAGATTGCTGGCTTTAAAGTGGTAACTGTTTTCTATTCGGGTCGTCCACTCTATGTGAATGAAGAAATAAACCACTCTGATGCCTTTGTGGCAGCTTGGTTACCAGGTACTGAGGCTGGTGGTATAACTGATGTACTATTTGCTAAAGGCGGCAGAGATTTTACCGGGCGGCTTTCTTTTTCTTGGCCAAAACAAAAATGTTCAACCACGATTAATCGTCATGCACCCAATATTCCAGACTATCAAACGCCTGTTGATGGCTTAACTGGTGAGCGGATTGAGCAAGATGTCAATGGCGAACATAAACCACTATTCCCCTACGGTTATGGTTTGTCTTACGGCTCAAACGCAAGCGTTCAAGCTACTGAACAAGATTTGGATAATATCCATCTTGATCCACGTGACTATGGTTGTGGTATGCAAGCCCCTGATGCGGGTGTGGCTGAGTCGCCTCTAGAAATATTCGGTAAACATGCAAAAGGTGAATTTGTAGCCAGAATATCAGGTAGTATTAATGGTTGGGCTGGCGTGCCGGTTGGTAAAGGCACGACAACAATTGGTTCTGTAACCACCAAGGGAATCGATTATCAAGGTATGCAACAATCTGCTGTAAACGTAAAGTTTGCCGGCAATACGGGTAGCTATGCTGGCAATAGTGCAGCCCAAATTTATATGCAAACTGCGGATAGTGTGGGTGGTGACTTTAACCGTTATGTAAATGCAGACAGTACCTTGGAGTTTGATATTAAAATGTTATCCAAGGCACCAGAAAGCTTGGTCTTGTCTGTGCACTGTGTCTATCCATGCCGCGGTGAAGTAAAGATAAATAGAGTTTTACCCGCACCCGGTGATGACTGGAAAACAATAAAGGTACCCTTAGCATGTTTAGTGGAAACAGGGATGGTTTATCAAATGATGAATACGCCTTTCTTGTTTTTCACCACAGATGCAGTTGAATTTAACTTAGGTGCTGTACGCATGGTGCCGCAACCTAATGGCATACCTAATGATGCCGTAACCTGTGTCGATATGCGTGGTAAGTCA
>DNNY01000165.1 GCA_003497765.1 Oceanospirillaceae bacterium | reverse complement strand
GTTCGCGGTTGCGGATATACAGCCGTTGCGCCCAGATAGATTGTGGGCAATAGCGGTTATATCTTCTCCAGAAAGGTAAGCAAAGTCGTCACCTAAGGCCATACGCTCCAAAGTGATGCGGGACAGATCACCTGTGGCATCTTTTACCCCAACCACATTTTTTAAGGCTGCTAATTTAGCCATGGTTTCGGGCTGTATGTCGACAATGGCACGTGGCGGAATATTGTAGATAACCATAGGGATATCCACATTATTGTGAAGATACTCAAAATGAGCATATAAACCTTCTTGATTGGGGCGATTATAGTAGCCAGCTACACATAAAATAGCATCGGCGCCAGCGGCTTTAGCATGTTGGGCATAAGCCAGCGCTTCAACTGGGTTATTAGAGCCTGCGCCAGCAATGACGGGCACTCGACCATTGGCTTCTTGCACAGTAATTTCGACCACCCGTTTGTGTTCAGCTTCACTAAGCGTGGGGGATTCGCCAGTAGTACCCACTGGCACCAGGCCATTGGTACCTTTCTCTAGTTGCCAGTTAACCAATCGACGTAAGGCATCTTCATCTAATTTGCCATTACTAAATGGGGTAACTAAGGCTACATATGAACCGCTAAACATGGGGATCTCCTTGTTATTAGGTACGCTGGCTAAGGGCGTAAAAAAACCCGATCGCCTAGGGACCGGGTTTTTACAGATTATGGTTATTTCATCTGCGTAGCACCAAGCCGCCAAAATATTGTTTTGGGTTTGTTGGCTTTCGGTTTCAGGTGCTTAGCTAAAGTCATAACCCATTTTAAACCTTACGCTTAGGCGCAACAAGTACGCTTCGGTAAAAATTTTTATATGGGGTAGATTATAGTCTAAATCCACATATTTTTTATGGGCTTGATTATCAGGTTGAAGCAGGATAAATTGGTGGAGGCTAGATTGTATACAATCTAGCTGGAGAAAAATTATTATGTATTGAAAATTAATTCCAACAGGAGATTATAAATGGCCGATTCTGCCTTAGGAACGCCGGAACAGTTAAAGGATCCGGATTATACACCACCAGTAGCGCAAGCAGTCCCCCTTGGTATACAACATGTACTCGCCATGTTTGCCAGTAATGTCACTCCAGCTATTCTAGTTGCTGGAGCAGCCGGATTTGGATTTGGATCTGGTTCGCCCGATTTTCCCACTATGATTTATATGATTCAGATGTGTATGCTGTTTGCCGGCGTTGCGACCCTGATTCAAGCTATAGGTATGGGCCCCATTGGTGCACGTTTACCTATCGTACAAGGTACCTCTTTTGCCTTTTTGCCAGTCATGATTCCCGCGGTAGCTGGTGCTGGTGTGGCTGGCCTTGGTGGGTTGATGACCGGTATATTTATTGGTGGTATTTTTCATTTTATTCTGGGTCTGTTTATTGGCCGTATTCGCTTTGCCTTACCCCCACTTGTAACTGGCTTGATCGTATTAATGATCGGTTTGGCATTAGTTAAAGTCGGTGTGCAATATGCTGCCGGAGGTGTACCTCTAATTGGTAAGCCTGCCTTTGGTTCAATGGCTATGTGGGGACCAGCCCTAGTAGTTATTGTTGTTACATTGGCACTGAAGTTCTTTACCAAAGGTATGCCTGCAGTTGCTGCTGTTCTTATTGGTATGCTGGCGGGTTATGCCGTTGCGTATGGTTTGGGGCAGGTAAACTTCGGTAATGTTGGTAATGCTGCTATCTTTGCTCTTCCTAAGCCTTTCCAATGGGGCTTTGAATGGAATTCTGCCATTATTATTGGTATGTGTTTTATGGCCTTTGTATCGGCTATTGAAACCGTGGGTGATGTCTCTGGTATTACCAAAGGTGGTGCTGGACGTGAAGCGACTGATAAGGAAATCACAGGTGCTACCTATGCCGATGGTCTAGGTACGGCTATTGCCGGTGTATTTGGTGGCTTACCTAACACTTCCTTTAGTCAAAACGTTGGTTTGGTTTCCATGACGGGTGTCATGAGTCGCAAAGTTGTCGCCATTGGTGCTTTATTCCTCGTAGTTTGTGGTTTGATTCCAAAGTTTGGTGCCATTATCTCAACAGTGCCTATCCATGTGCTTGGTGGTGGTGTGATTGTAATGTTCGGTATGGTTTGCGCTGCTGGTATTAATATGCTGGCAGGAGTGGACTGGAATCGTCGCAATATGGTTATTTTTGCCATTTCACTGTCAGTGGGTCTAGGTCTACAACTAGTTCCTGAAGCGCTACAGCATCTGGGTGGCACAATGAAAGTTTTGATGGCTTCTGGTCTACTACCGTCTGCTTTCTTGGCGATTGTGTTGAATTTGGTATTGCCTGAAGAATTAGCAGAGTAAATATATAACTTACTTTTTTAGGTTATTAAGTAAAGGCCACTGGATTACAGTGGCCTTTTTATTTGCCATATATATTTTTTAACAACTAACCGCTACTGATTACCTATGTCTACTTTTAAGCTAGGTTAAGAGCCAATCCCTTAAAGCCATAACCCCGGGTGTCAGCGCTTTACGTCTAGGAGCAATAAGCGTAAAAGGGTGATCACTACGCCATTGTTGGTTGCCTAACCTGACCAAGCGCTGGTCTTGAAGTAAATCTTTGACAATATGTTGCCAGCCAAGAGCCACTCCCTGGCCAGCTATGGCAGCTGATAAAGCAACAAAGTAATCACTATAGGTTTGTCCACGCATAAAATGGGCAGGTATCTCTTCTTCAATTAAGCTTAGCTGTGGTTTTTGATTGCTTGCTTGAACCCAAGCATACCAGCTAATAC